>JANOPQ010000021.1:0-9018 GCA_031421935.1 Bacteroidota bacterium
TTTAATCTCTAAGGGTTAATTCCCCGCCGCTTGCGGCGTATTTATTAAATTTGGAGAATGAGCGGTAGTAAATATATTCATAAGTCGCATAATGTGTCAGTATTGATATATCATTTTGTTTGTCCAGTAAAATACAGAAGAGTAATAGTTAGTGAATCAGTAGATAGAAGTTTGAGAGAGATTTGTTTAGAAATAAGTAAGCGTTATGAGATACATTTTTTGGAGATTGGTGCGGATAAAGATCATATTCATTTTCTAATTCAATCAGTACCCAAAATAAGTCCAACACAGTTAGTAACAACAATAAAAAGTATAACAGCTCGAGAAATTTTCAAGAGACATGCAGAAGTTAAAGAACAATTGTGGGGCGGAGAATTGTGGACGGATGGATATTTTGTGAATACGGTAAGCAAGTTCGGAGATGAAGGAACAATAACTAAATATGTTAAGGAACAGGGAATAGAAAAGGAATATAAGCAATGGCACAAGGACAATCAACTAACACTTTTTTAGATACCCCGCTGCTTGCGGCGGGGAGCTTCATTAATAATTCAATTGACGCGAAATGCGAATGAACACGAAATGCGAAATTTGCAACTAGAAGACAATAAACTAGAACTATCAATTTCAGGCTAAGTCAAAAAATCCAACATCTAAAATCTAACATCCAACATCTTTCCATTATATTTGTACGATCAATTTTTCTAATACTCATTTTATAAAAACAAATTTATGACCGACATTGAAAAAATCGGTGAGCGCGGTGAAGCCATCGCAGTTCGCTATCTCCAACAAATTGGCTACCGGATTTTAGCTCGAAACTTCCGCTATCAAAAAGGCGAAATCGACATCATTGCCACCGACGATAGGTTTCTGATAATTGTAGAGGTAAAGAGTCGGAGTTTCCCAAGTTATGGGAGTCCGGAAGCATCCATCGGCCAAACAAAAACCGACTTGATGGCACTTGCTGCAGGATTCTATCAAGAGCTTCACGATATCCGACTTGAAATCCGGTTTGATGTTATTTCCATCATTTTTCGAAAAGGGAAGAAAGCCCAGCTGACTCATATGAAGGAAGCCTTCCATGCTCGTTGAGGTTTCCAATTGTCAATAACTCCAATTGGACTTTACTAAGATTTCGACTTGTTTGGTGTATTTATCATCAAATCAATGCTTTTTAGCCTAAAATTCATGCAAAATCAACGTTACTTATCAACAATTAATTACGATCTTTGCAGCCCTATTTATAGAAAATAAAATGAAAAAGAAAAGTAGCCCCGGCCGTGACGGTTCACGTGGCAGTAACGATCGCTCTCGACCTGCGACAGGAAGAGGCAAATTCACAAGAAACGATAATAGCGGTGACCGCCCAGCACGCTCAGAAAAAAAATCTCCTTGGGATTCATTCGATAACGACAGACCCTCGAGAGGAGAGCGGAGTTCGGAGAGCGGAGAGCGAGGATCACAGAGAGGAGAGCGGAGTGCTGAGAGCGGAGAACGCCGAGCACCATTTACAAGAGGAAGAAGTTCTTCTAATGACGGAGAAAAAAGACCTTATCAAAGAAGAGAAGAAAACGGAGAGAGCCGTGCACCATTTTCACGAGGTCGCAGTGATTCCAATGACGGAGAAAAACGTCCATATAAAAGAAGGGAAGAAAGCGGAGAGAGTCGCGCACCATTTTCAAGAGGACGCAGTGATTCCAATGACGGTGAAAAACGACCATATAAAAGAAGAGACGATATCGGAGAAAGTCGTGCACCATTTTCAAGAGGAAGAAGTGATTCTGGTGACGGCGAAAAACGTCCATATCAAAGAAGAGAAGAGAACGGAGAAAGTCGCGCACCATTTTCACGAGGTCGCAGTGATTCAAATGACGGCGAAAAACGTCCATATCAAAGAAGAGAAGAGAACGGAGAAGGTCGCGCATCATTTTCAAGAGGAAGAAGTGATTCTAATGACGGAGAAAAACGTCCCTATAAAAGAAGAGAAGAAAGCGCAGAAGATCGCGCGCCATTTTCAAGAGGTAGAAGTGATTCCAACGAAGGAGCGAAAAGACCATATAAAAGAAGAGACGAAGGCGGAGAAAGTCGCGCACCATTTTCACGCGGCAGAAGTGATTCTAATGACGGAGAAAAAAGACCTTATCAGCGAAGAGAAGAGGGTAGTGATCGCGGTCCCGATAGCTATCGGGATTCAAGAGGCCGCAGTGATTCCAATGATGGCGAAAAAAGACCTTATCAACGAAGAGATGAAGGAAGTGATCGTGGTCCCAATAGCTATCGGGATTCAAGTGAGCGATCAGAACGTCCAGCGAAAAGAAGAGATAAAAGCGGTCCACCAAGTAGAGAGGATCGTCACTCACGCTTTGAAGAAAAATCATCATTTAGAGATCGTCCATCTTATGGAAAAAGTGGTGGCCGCCGTGGCGCACCGCGTAAACGTAGTGCGAGTACAGGCGATGATTTAACAGGTGAAATTCGTTTGAATCGTTTTATCGGTATGGCTGGAATTTGTTCACGTCGCGAAGCCGATGATTTGATTACCGCAGGAGTCATTTCGGTAAATGGTCAAGTCGCAACCGAACTCGGAATGAAAGTGAAACCAGGTGATGATATTCGTTATAACGGTGAGCGTATACGAAATGAGAAACACGTTTACCTTTTATTAAATAAACCCAAAGATTATATCACAACGTCTGATGATCCCAACGATCGCAAAACAGTGATGGAATTAATTGCAGGCGCTTGTCCAGAAAGAGTGTATCCAGTAGGACGCTTAGACAGAAACACCGTTGGACTTTTATTATTTACCAACGACGGTGATTTAGCACGTCATTTAACACATCCAAGTTCACGAGTAAAGAAAGTGTATCAAGCTGAACTCGACAAAAATTTTAAAGTTTCTGATGCACGTCGTTTGCAAGAAGGAGTTGAGTTGGAAGATGGAATTAGCAGCGTAGATGACATTTCAATTGGAAATGCGAAAGACGATAAGAAAGTAGTAGGCGTGGAATTGCACTCTGGCAAAAATCGTATAGTACGTCGTATGTTCGAAGCGCTTGGTTATGATGTGGTGAAACTTGATCGCGTTGGATTTGCTGGACTCACGAAGAAAGATCTTCCAAGAGGTCGTTGGAGAATGCTCGACGAACGTGAAGTTGGGTTTTTGAAGATGATGGGCAACGGAAAGAAGAAGCAAGCGGATTAATTGGTGAGTTGGTGGATTGGTAAATCGGCAAATTGCTGCGCTTTGCTTTCGTAACGAAGCAGCGTAATGCAATGATGATTTTTCTATCTAATCCACAAACTCAATGATTGTTTTATAAGAGTAGATTTTTACTTCGTATAGATAAAATTGATACGGGCTTCGTGCACTCCGTGTAAATCTTTGTGCACTCTGTGGTTAAGTAAGGCTCGTTTAGAATTTAATTATTTAGAATGAATGATTTATTCGTTGCGATCGCTGCTACCCGATTCTTCGGGTCGTTGCTAACGCTGCATTTAAGTGTGAAAGTTTTACTTACGTATATAATTATTTTATGAAAAGTCTTACCTTCACATTCCAAACTCCAAAACATGAAATTAAAAATCACCCTTTCGCTTTCATTTGTAATTCTTTTAAATGCACTTTCATTCTCCCAAGCTCTTCCTCAACAATGGCTTCGTTCTTTTACTCCGCAGGGAAAATCATCCGATCGCATCAGCAAAATATTGATCGACATCAATAATGATATTTACATGGGTGGATATGCAAGTAACGAACGCGCATACCCCGATGCCTTCGCCATGAAACGTAATGCACAAGGTGATACTCTTTGGCAATATTATTATGATGGCGGAGGAAGAAGTGAAGATTATGTTCTCGATATGGCCATCGATGCAAATCTTAATGTTTATTTAACAGGAAAATCGCATCCCACTTTTTCGGGAATCTTTGATTGCATTACGATAAAGCTTAACGCTGCTGGTGTGCAACAATGGGTGAGTCGATATGCTGTAGGCGCGACTAGTAATAGTTATGGTTATGCTATTGCTGTTGATGCTAACGATAATGTGTATGTTGCCGGAGCGATTGATCCATTATCAGCAAGCAAGAGTGGATTAGTAATAAAATATAATTCGAGTGGTGTGCAACAATGGGCAGATGTATTCAACGGTCCCATCAATGGTGACGATGAAGCATTTGATATTGTGATCGCACCCAATGGAAATGCAACCGCTTGTGGTTATATAACCGATGCTGCAGTCAATGGAGGAATAAATACTTTTGTAAAACAGTATGATCTAAATGGTGGAACTGTTTGGAGCGATTCCTATTCGAATCCAGCTTATATTTTGCCCGATCAATTGCGAGGGTTAGCCTATAATACAGCCGGTAATTTATTTGTTTCAGGGTTAACTGGTAATTCAGCTAACAATAATTTGGATGTGTTGGTGATGTCGTATAACGGGTCGGGTATCCGTCAATGGGAAACGATCTATATGGATTCAACTTCTTCGAATGACGAATATTTATTGGGAAATACTTTTGACGATTTAGGAAATGCCTATGTGGTTGGAACCGATTATTCGAATGGATTTATAACTCGTGTTAATTTTGATGGATCACAAGGGTGGAGGAGAAAGTGGATCGGTACTTTGGCCTTTGGATTTGACGTATTTAATTCTGTCGCGGTAGATAATAACGGTGGCATCTATACGTCAGGTAGAGGAATTTATCCGGGACCAGATTATTACGGTAACGGTGGACTCACCAATATGATTATTACCAAATATTCGGAAGCAGGAGATTCTTTGTGGACATATCGTATTACCGATTCTACAGATGCCTCCATGGGTTTTGCCATTGCAGTACGTAATGGAAAAGTGATTGCAGGTGGATTTAAAACGGATACAGCTTATGTAGATGAGAGTTTGCATATGATGGTGCTGGACACTGCTGGAAATAGTTTACATGAATGGAATCATAATGGTAAAGGTGCTGGCATTACTCATGGCCAGTTAGTTCGTGTAGATGCTGCCGATAATGTTTATTGCGCTACAACGGTTGACAGAAGTTATAACGAAGGATGGGATGTTGCTATCGTTAAATATGATCCAGCCGGTACGTTGCTTTGGGAAAAATATTATACGACTGCTGGGTGGAACAACGATACCATTACCGATATGCAATTTAATCCAACAGGAGAATTAATTTTATGCATCTCAACAGATAGCGCTAAAACGAATAATAATTTTCGAATGTCTTTGGTTACGATGGACGTTAGCGGAAATTTCTTAGATACTTCTTGGTATCTGCCTTCTCCAACGGGAAATGTTTTTTCTAACTCGATGTTGATGCGTAACGATGGTAGTATTGTGATTGGCGCTAATTCAAGTATTGCTGGAGGGCTGTTAATTTATTTCGATAATCAACATGTTGTTCAATGGGTAGCGAAGATGGATTCTACGCAATTCGCTGTCACGAAAATTAATAGTCTGGCTGCATTTCCCAATGGAGATATCGCCGTAGCTGGATTAGTACAAACCTCATCTGGTAATACTGCGAAGGGAGTTGTGCAGCGTTTTCAACCCTCGGGTGTACGACTTTGGTCTGCTGATTTTGATTCGTTAAATGTTTATGATGAAATTGACGATGTGACTGTGAGTCCAGCAGGCGAAGTAGCTGCCGTAGGAATTTCAGGCTATCTCACCACTGGTGTTTCTACTCTCATCACCTACAATGGAACTACTGGATCACAAAATTGGCGTGCTGTATACAACCCAAATACCGTTAGTGAATTTGGAGTAAAAGTTCGATATACTCCCGCTGGAAATATTGTTTATATCTGCAGAGGAGGAACGGGGTTTGTTGCTAGATATACTACCGTCCAATATTCTGCTGCCGGAGTTTTTCAATGGGCTACTGTTTATAGTCAAACAGCAAGTGATCGCGCACCATTAAAACTTTTGGTAGAATCGAATAATCGAATAGTCACCGCAGGATGGGCGATTAATGCAACTAGCAATAATTACGATTTTGTTTTAGTAGGATATAATTCAAACGGCGTACAGCAATTTTTAAACACGTATACAACTCCCAACTTTGCACCGGATGTACTTCATGATTTAGCTCGCGACGCACAAGGAAATTTTATTGTAACAGGACAAAGTGCTACTGATTTTCTTAATGAATATCTTTTCCGGATGATTACTATTAAATATGGTGGAAGTGCGGTGGGGGTAGATGAAATTCAATCAGCAACTAACGTTATCGCCTATCCGAATCCATCTTCTGGAACTTTCTTGTTGATGGAAACCTCTGGAGGTTCACCCATCATTAGCGGAAATGTTTATGATGTTCAAGGAAGAAAAGTAACTACATTAGATCTCATCAACCGCGAAATCAACTTAACCAAATTTCCTTCTGGGTTGTATATTTTGCAATACCAACGGGATAACGGTTCGCTCGGAAGTTTGAAGTTGGTTTTGAGTCCTCGTTCGTTTTAGGGTTCTTTCTAAATATTCTTGGTGGTTTCGAAATGGATTTTCTAGCTTCTAGCTTCTAAACAGAGCGGAGAGCGTAAGTTGAAAGAGAAAGAAACCATAAGCCAAAAAAAGCGAGCGTCAATTCAATCCTGCCGAAATTACACTACGTAAAATAAAACTTAAGGCGTGAACTTATACAAACTACTTGCTGTAAATAAATGCGTAAACTTACTCCATGTCTCAATACTATTACGGTGTCGAATCGCAATATAATAACGGTTACCTATTACCGAAGAAGGGAAGGTAAATATTCCATTTCCATTGATGTCGATTACGCCTGAAGTCACGAATGAAGGAGGTCCAGTAACCGTTGCTGAATCATATAAGGATACTGTAATTGTATCTGAGGTGAGCGGATCTAAAACAGGACTACTCATTTGATTTAAACCCAAATAAAATCCTTCCATAAATATTTTTAAATTCAATTCACTCACATTGAGAACTAAAAATACAGAAGCACTTGTGTCTACACAACCGTTTGTATTGGATAAAATAATATTTCCTGATGCTGCTCCCAAGGGAACATTAAAATCCAACGCCGAATTACTTAAAACAGTTGGTGAAGTAAATTGACCTCCTAGTTCCACTGAATTCACAGTTGCAAAATCAGTTCCTGTAACATTCACTAACGTTCCCGCACCTCCGCTTGAAGGTGTAAATGTTGTAATATTCGGACGCGTATTAACGATTACCTCCACAGAGTCTTTAGCAGTACATCCTTGAGTAGAGGTTCCAACAACTGAGTAATATCCTGCTTGGTTAGTATTCACATTGCTAATAGTTGGCGATTGTAAATTGGAAGAATACGATAACGGTCCATTCCAATTATAAAAATCTGCACCACTCGCGGCTAAGGTTAATGTACTTCCTTCACATAAGGGACTATTACTGGATACTATTACTTCGACTGGACTTCCTGCAACTACTGTATACGTTATGGTAGTTATACATCCATCGGCAGAAGAAACGGCAGCCGTATATTTCCCTGGAGTTAAATTTGAAATGGACATTCCACTCGCTTGACCAGTATTCATATTGATGCGCCAACCCATATTTAAATGTGCTCCGCATTGATAATATAATAAAGCCGGATGACTAATGTTGGGGGTAAAGACCATTGCACCACCTTGTAATTGACTATTCGTTACCCCTGAAAACACTTCGTTTGTAAAATTACCTCCCGTAGCACTGGTAGAAACGTGAAAGGGATGTCCAGAAAAGGTTCCACTAAATGTATAATTCACGCCTCTTGTTATATTTAATTCCTTTCCTTGTATTCCATCAAGTACGTATCCTACTGGAAATCCTACACCGAAATAGGGATGTGCTGCCGTCTTTGTTGCGGTAGTTACAGCAAAAATAGGTCCTTGTTGATTTAATGTATCCCAAGCAACAGTATAAGGCGGTAATCCAGCAGACACTGATAAATTAATACTTCCATTGTTTCCAACACAAGCACCACCAACTGTAGCTGTAACAATAGGTGCCGGACACACAATTACGTTATCGATGCAAAAGGAAGGACGGGATCCAGCGCCTGAAGAGTCGCGTTGTACCCATCGTAATTGCACATTTGCTTGATTCTCGCAGGCGAGGGGGAGTAAATATTGAAAACGCATTCCATTGCGCGGTACAATACCAGAGGTTTGGGCTGAAGTATTATTTACGTATATACTGCCTGTTAGTGAAGTAAATGTACCGTTGGTGTTTCCGACACGATACTGCAATTCCACATTATTTCTACGCGTTTCCGTACCTCCATTAAATAAATTTCGAATGGTTGCCACATCAAATGTAACAACAACATTTACCTTTCCAGTTGTATTTACTACTAAACCTAAACCTACATCAATGGAACTGGAAGAAAGAATTCCTAGTTTGCCATTATAGTTATGGATTCCACCGGTGGTAGTAGCAGCGGTACTACTCGCCAACAACAATGAATTGGCGGTGGGTGCGGTAGTTCTGAAACTCGAAGAAGAGGTAGTTCCCACTTGCCATCCTTGCCATCCTGAAGGATAGGTGGTTGAACTGGATAATAATCCTGCGAAGTCCTGAGTGTACGGTATTGCCTGTGCAGCAGGAACCGTTTGAGCCTTCAAATTGGATACAATAAACAGGGCTACAGAAATGAGTAATAAACGAAACATACTATTGGTTTTAGTGAATATGGAGGAAAACTAGTAAAAAATGTTGAATATTGCAACCCTTATTTGGTGAATGGAAAAATAGTAAGTGTTAACTTTTAAAAATCATCTCGAATCTATTGAATCCATCAAAATATTGATAAAAACACCTTTATTTTAGACTAAATTTCTGAAAAATCGAAGGAGAAAGCCCAACCCATATCCTTGAAAAAAGTCAAGTTAATATGAGAGAAATCCATAAAGAAAAAATATTTTTCTTTGAATATTAAATAATATTTATACATTCGTCTTACTAAATACTCCACTTTATGAAAAACTTAATCACAAGCTACAAGCTACAAGC
>JANOPQ010000022.1:0-6654 GCA_031421935.1 Bacteroidota bacterium
GGATTAAAAGGCGTGACTATTTTGAAGGATGGAAATTCGAATGTAGGTTCCTTCTCTCTATTTCAAAAGCTAGGGTACTTAAATGAAATAAAAGAATTAAAAAAGGCTATTCAATCATTTCAGCCCGATGTAATCCACGCGCATTATGCTACGAGTTACGGATTGTTAGGCGTGCGATCCGGATTTCGTCCACTGGTAATATCCGTCTGGGGGACCGATGTGTTTGCCTTTCCAAAAAAATCATTTATTCATTCGAAATTACTTTCCTATATTTTTTCAAGTGCATCAAAAATTTGCTCGACCAGTCATTGTATGAAGATGGAAATAGCGAAATACACGAAGCAAGATGTTGAAGTAATTCCTTTTGGTGTAGATGTGCAACGGTTTTCGCCTGTTGAAAGTAAACAAGAAAATGCAACTATTATTATTGGAAATATAAAAGCATTAGAACCTTCGTATGGAAATAAAATTTTGCTCGATGCATTTATACTCATCTTAAAAAAGTATCCTTCTCTTCAACTCCATCTTTTATTGGTAGGCGAAGGATCACAGCGAAAAGAATTGGAGAATACTGCAAAGGAAAATGGAATTATAAATCAGGTACATTTTGCTGGAAGAGTTCCGCATTCAATAATCGAAAAGTATCATCAGCAAATTGATATTTTTGTATCCTTAACTACGGTGGACGAAAGTTTTGGTGTATCGCTAGTGGAATCGATGGCCTGCGCAAAAGCCATTATCGCTTCGGACACGCCTGGATTTAAGGAAGTATTGGGATCCCAAGAGAATGGAATCATTGTTAAAAGAAATTCAGTGGAAGAAGTGGTGAATGGGTTGAGTTTTTATTTAGATCATCCCGCTGAAAGAGTTAAAAAAGGAAATTCCGCTCGACAACGTGTAATTGAGAATTATATTTGGGACGATAATGTGCAGCAAATGATGACTGTTTATCAAAACCTCATTAAAAAATAATTGAAGAAAATGAAATTGCTAACTATAGTAGGTGCACGTCCGCAGTTTGTAAAAGCGGCTGTGGTCAGTCGTGCCTTATCGAAAATAAACAATATTGAGGAATTGATTGTTCATACCGGCCAACATCATGATGCGAATATGTCGGATGTATTTTTTGATGAGATGGAAATTCCGAAGCCTGCATTCAATTTGGGAATTCACGGTCTAGGGCATGGAGCCATGACAGGACAAATGCTGATCGGTTTAGAAGAACTATACAAAGAACAAAAACCAGATCGAGTACTTGTTTACGGTGATACCAATTCAACGCTTGCCGGCGCATTAACCGCTGCTAAAATGCATATTCCCGTAGCCCATATCGAAGCCGGATTACGTTCGTTCAATATGAAGATGCCCGAAGAAATCAATCGCATTCTCACCGATCGAATTTCCGATTTA
This sequence comes from Bacteroidota bacterium, assembly GCA_031421935.1. Taxonomy (GTDB): domain Bacteria; phylum Bacteroidota; class Bacteroidia; order AKYH767-A; family OLB10; genus JAJTFW01. Next base: position 1,411 of record JANOPQ010000022.1, read on the forward strand.
CTCTTCTGCCCTACTCAAACCGCGATTGACAATTTATCAAAAGAAGGGTATCCTTTTTCGGGAATAAAAGTGATTTTGTCGGGCGATGTGATGCAAGATGCAGCACTGTATTATGCGCAAACATCAGCCTCCAAATCAAACATCATTGAAAAACTAAAATTGAAAGACTTCCTGCTGTGTACACTGCACCGAGCGGAGAATACGGACGATCTTTCCAGATTAAAATCGATCATCGATTCGTTGTCCGAAATAAATAAAACAACACCCGTCGTATTGCCCTTACATCCTCGAACAAAAAAGATTGTGCAAGATGCTGGATTCAAATTGCCGTTTACAGTGATTGATCCTGTAGGATACTTTGATATGATTGAAATGCTCAAACATTGTTCCTTGGTGATGACCGATAGCGGTGGTTTACAAAAAGAAGCTTTCTTCTTTGCAAAACATTGCATCACTTTACGCGATGAAACGGAATGGGTAGAATTGGTGCATGGTGGATTCAACAAATTAGCAGGCGCCGATTACTCCAACATCCTTTCTTCGTTTGAAGAGATGCGAAATAAAAAATCGGATTTCAATGTGAACTTATATGGTGGTGGAAAAGCAACCGATAACATCGTTAACGAATTACTGAGCACATTTTGAGAATCCTCATCCTTTCACAATACTATCCGCCCGAAACAGGAGCTCCACAAAACCGATTGAGTGGATTGGCTCGAGAGTTAAAAGCGGCTGGACATGAAGTGGTCGTTTTGTGTGCGATGCCCAATTATCCGAGCATGGAAATACATGCAGGATATAAAGGGAAATGGTTTGTAAAAGATCAGTTTGAAGGAATTGATGTTTATCGTTCGTGGATTTATGTGAGTAAAAGTCGATCCATTATTTCACGGTTATTAAATTATTTTTCGTTTACCCTTTCATCTGTATTTGCGGCGTCAAAAATACCTGGGAACATAGATATTCTAATGTGTGAATCACCGCCTCTGTTTTTAGGAATCAGCGGATGGTGGATTAGCAAGAGGAAAAATGCAAAGTTTGTATTTAATGTGAGTGATCTTTGGCCTGAATCGGCAGAGAAATTGGGTGTTATTACGAATAAATTCTTTTTGAATCTAGCCACTAAATTAGAAGAATGGCTGTATCGTTCGTCGTATATGGTTACGGGACAAACGCAAGGAATTGTGAAAAATATTCAAACACGATTTCCAAATAAACCGATACATTGGTTACCGAATGGTGTCGACAAATCAATTTTCTTGACGAAATTTAATGAGGGTAAAAGAAAGGAATTAGGTTTTGAAGAAAACGATTTCCTCCTTCTGTATGCAGGAATTATTGGAATTGCACAAGGATTGGATGTAATCTTAGAAGCCGCCAAACAAATTCCAGAACAAAGTAAAATCATATTCCTATTACTCGGTGATGGACCCGAAAAAGAAAGATTGATGGCCAGAGTACAAACTGAAAAAATACAACGCGTTAAATTTCTCGATTTAGTGAGTCGCTCAGAAGTACCTTCCATTGTTGCGGCTATTAATGCTGCCGTGATTCCGTTAAAGAAAATGGATTTATTTCTGGGTGCCATTCCGTCTAAAATATTTGAGAATCTCGCGCTCGAAAAACCCTTGTTATTAGGCGTTGATGGTGAAGCACGCGAATTATTTATCAAAGAAGGCAAGTGTGGAATTTATATTGAACCTGAAAATGCAAAAGCATTAGCCGAAGCTGCTGTATACATGGAAAGTCATCCGGATGAATGTAAATTAATGGGTGCTAACGGAAAGATTTATGCGCAGAAATATTTTATGCGTGAAAATATTGCCAAAAATTGGATGGATGCTATAGAAGCTGAAATGCGAAAAGAAAAATCATGATGAAGGAATCTATAAATACTTCTAAAATCATGGGTGCACTATTGTTGCTCTCGGCGCTAGCATTGCCGCTGCTACTTCCTGTTTCCATCATTTGTTGGATTTCAATTGGCATCATTCGTTTAGGGAATAGACAGGAGCGAATTTCAATGATTACGCGTTTTAAACAAAATCGCATTTTGCAACTCTTGCCGGCTATCTACTTATTGTATGTAATTGGATTGATCTGGACAGAAAATTTTAAATATGCGGGTCTCGATTTGCAAATCAAAGCTGGGTTTCTACTCTTACCTCTATTTATTGGAACCCTGGATCTGTCCGTTAAGGAATTTAGAAAAACCACACTCTTCTTCATCATCGGTTGCGCGTTGGCTTGTCTGCTGCTACTTGCAAATGCTTTTATGAATTTTACCGAAACTGGTAATCACACTGCATTTTTTTACATCAGTTACAGTTCGATATTGATGCATCCCACCTATATTTCCATGTACCTAACCATGGCCATTTTATTTTTGCTTCAAAGGATGTATGATACAACCAAGGAACAACAACTAAAATATTATAGTGCGGGTATCCTTTTCTTTTTTGTACAATTATTTCAATTATCTGCTCGAACATCGCTTGCCGTTGCTGTGTTAACCTTTCTAATAGCATCCTTCTTTTATTTACGGAAAGGAGAAATTCTCCGATTAAAGAAATGGTATTTCATTTCTATTCTCTTTTTCTCCACCCTCAGCTATTTTGCACTGCAGGGATTCAACAATCGTTTCAATCAAGTATCCAGTGCCATGACATCAACTCCTATTAATCAGGTTCAACCCGAATACAACAGTACAACGGGGAGATTGGAAATTTGGAAAGAGAGTATGGAAATCCTACAGGACAACTGGCTCATCGGCACAGGTACTGGCGATGTGAAAGATGAACTGATGAAAACCTATGAAAAGCATCAATTCACTTACGCGCTCGACAAAAAACTCAATGCGCATAACCAGTTTCTTCAAGTATGGCTGACGCTTGGAATTGTGGGTCTACTCTTGCTCATCTGGTCACTTGCACTTCCGATCTATCGATTAAAATCACAAGGGCAACCGTTATTTGCTCTTTTTGCTATAGTGATTATCTTGAATTCCATGACTGAATCTATATTGGAAGTACAAAAAGGAGTGTTGTTTTTTGTATACTTCTATAGCTTGTTGGTGGTGGGTAAAGAAATTCATACGACTAAAGAAACACATAAAGATTAGAACTATAATTCATTAAATTCGACATTCCTTCCTATTTTTGCACTATCTAAAAAACATGGCCCTTATCCCCTTCTCTCCGCCCCGAATCGATGATGAAATCATCCAGGAAGTAACTGCAGCTTTGAAATCGGGCTGGATCACCACGGGTCCACGCACCAAGCAATTTGAAAAAGAATTGAGCGCCTATAACGGTAACGAGTATACGCTTTGCTTGAATTCAGCTACAGCAGGACTCGAAATTATGTTGCGTTGGTTTGGTGTGAAGGAAGGCGATGAAGTGATTCTTCCTGCCTACACCTATGCCGCTACCGCCAATGTAGTGGTGCATTGCGGCGCCCGACCTGTATTGGTAGATGTGAGTGCTTCTGATTTTAATATCAATGTAGAAAATGTAAAAGCAGCCATCACCTCCAAAACGAAAGTGATTATGCCCGTTGATTTTGCCGGACTTCCTTGCGATTATACAGCGTTGATGGAAGTAGTGAATTCAGGAGATGTAAAATCGAAGTTTAATGCCGAGTCCGAGGTTCAGAAAAAATTGGGACGTATTATGATTTTGTCGGATGCGGCTCATAGCTTAGGCGCCACCTATCATGGCAAACGAACTGGAATTTGGGCCGATGCTAGTGTGTTTTCTTTTCACGCTGTAAAAAATTTAACTACGGCTGAAGGAGGAGCCATCGCGTTGATGCTTCCACCACCATTCAGTAATGAAGAAATATATAAATTTTTATGCATTTATACTTTGCATGGACAAAATAAAGATGCATTGGCCAAAATGCAAAAAGGAAATTGGAAATACGATATCATCGAAGCGGGCTTTAAATGCAACATGACCGATTTGGTAGCGGCCATCGGACTCATTGAATTAAGACGATATAACGACGATACACTTGTGGTGCGAAAGCAAGTATGCGATTATTATTACGACGCACTCAGCGCGTTCGATTGGGCTCAATTGCCCATCTTAAGAGATGAACATCGTGAAAGTTCCTATCATCTGTTTCCCTTGCGCATTAAAGGAGTGAGTGAAGAGCAAAGAGATGCCATCATTCAAGCTATTTTTTATGAGGACGTGAGTGTGAATGTGCATTTCATTCCATTACCCCTACTCTCTTTTTACAAAAAGCAAGGATATAATATCGATGATTATCCTGTAACATATTCCAATTTTGCAACGGAAATTTCACTTCCTATCTTTTACGATTTAACAAACGAGCAAAAACAACGTGTTGTTTCGGCAGTGGTGAAAGCCGTTGAATCGGTATTGGTAATTCGATAATAATGGTCAAGCGACTCTTCGATGTGTTGGTGAGTACGGTGATGTCGGTGCTCTTGTGTCCGCTGCTGTTGGTGTTGGCATTGGCAGTAAAATTTTCGAGTAAAGGTCCTGTATTTTACATGCAGGAACGCATTGGTAAAAATGAAAAACCTTTTCGCATCTTTAAATTCAGAACCATGTTCCTCGATGCGGATAAAAAAGGATTGCTCACCGTGGGTGGACGTGATCCGAGGGTGACACCTGTTGGATATTTTTTAAGAAAGTATAAGTTAGATGAGCTTCCGCAGTTGTTTAATGTGGTTTTAGGAGAGATGAGTTTGGTGGGTCCGAGGCCGGAAGTGAAAAGATATGTGAAGATGTATTCTGCGGAGCAAAGGAAAGTGCTGGAAGTAAAGCCCGGCATCACAGATTATGCATCAATTGAATACTCCAATGAAAATGAGTTGTTGGGGAAAGCGGAAGATCCGGAGAAAATGTATGTTGAAGAAATTATGCCGGCGAAGTTGAAGTTGAATTTGAAGTATGTGCAAGAGAAAAGTTTCTTCGTGGATTTAAAGATTATTATTCGTACAGTATTAAAGATTGTCGGGTAAATGGAACTCATATTTAAACGCAGCTGTCGCAACGTTTTCGCCGCGATCGCCGCGTTTAAGTAAAGTTTGTGGTTAGGAAGAAAATAATGCAATCATCAACCCTATCTCATCCACCTTTTCCGTATCCCCTAATTTTTGATACGAGTACGATAAATTGCGAAGCATACGTAAAATCATATCCTTATTGCTGCAAGGTTGGTAATAAGTATTCTGCGGATCGAGTTTTAGTTTTTTTACAAACTGGTCGA
>JANOPQ010000023.1:0-16982 GCA_031421935.1 Bacteroidota bacterium
CCACACAATACACCCCGCCTTCCATAAATTTGGTTTTCATCCAATTTTATGGAAGGCGGGCAATTTTTAGGGGCTAAAATTAAATAGGGGCGCATTGAAATGCACCCCTATTTAACAGAATTCTGATTCGTAAACTAACTACAAAATCTTGTATAGACCAATTTGTTCTTCTTACTTTCCGAACGGCGTTCGTCCCGGAGTGTATGGAGCTTTAATTTGATCCAATGTAGTTTCGATATTTTTCATTTCGGTACCGATGGATTTTAAATCAGCAATCACCTGGTTCAATTCCTTTTGAGCAATGGCTAATGATTTACGATAAGAGCCGGTGGGGGCAGTTGTCGTATTCCACATTCCATATTCGATAGTTCCTACTCGGTCGTTAATAGACGGTGCTGTTTCGAATTCGCGCTTGGCCATAGATCCATCTCCAAATAGTTTTAGATTAATTGCATTCATTCGAATTTGAATATCATGCAAGCTTTTCACAAGAGTTGGAGTTGTGCTTGGAGTTTCTTGTAAGGCTTGTTTAATGAACTTCAATTGATTATTAATTTCATTTCTATATTCATTCGTTCCTCCCAATACTCTACGCATTTCAGAAACTTCTTTACAGAAATCATCATACGCCTTTTTATCAGGCGCCGTAAACGTATTTAAGTTTAAACTTCTTATTGAGAATGGCTGAGAGGGTACTAATTCAGTGGTGATTCCATCCTCCACCTTGCTAAGCGAGACCGTATAATTTCCAGGCATTGCCATTGCGCCTTCAGGATTTTGGTCCCACGGATTGTTGGGATCAGGTTTATAAAAGTTAACTGGGTTTGTAGCGGCATAACGCAAATCCCAGGTGAGACGTTTTAATCCCTTCTTAGGTGCAGTCTTAATATTTCGTACTGGCGTACCGTTAGCATTTTTAATTGTAAAAATTAAATAAGGATCTGATTGATTATCTTCTAATCGAATAGAATCGGCAGACGGATAATAAACCGGCTCGCCTTTTTTAATTTTTTCCTTTTCGATTTCTTGTCTTTTCTCTTTGATGGTTTTAATATCATCTTTTAGATAATAAGTAAACACAGTTCCTTGCTTCGGATTCTCACAAGCATAAAAGCTTTCGCCCAAGAATCCTTTTAATGGAAATCCATGCTCTTGATATTCTATAAACTGAACACTTTCTTTAATGGGATAAATTAATGCCGAAAGATCTAAATCTTCTATTTTCATTTTTCTCAGAGGAGAATAATCATCCAAAATATAAAAGCCTCTTCCGAAAGTAGCAAGCACCAAATCACTTTCACGCTCTTGAATTTCCATATCACGAACTGCAACGGTTGGAAGTCCGCCTTTCATCTGCACCCAACGATTACCGCCATTAATACTGCAGTAAACACCAAATTCGGTTCCTACAAATAGTAAATTTTTATTAATTGGATCTTCAGCCATGCAATACGTGCTTCCTCTTTCTGGCAAGTTATTGGAGATGGATGACCAAGTTCGGCCACCGTCAACGCTCTTAAAAATATACGGTTTGAAATCACCATATCGATGATGATTAAACGTTGCATAGAATACATTTTTATCGTGACGCGATGCTACTATTTGATTCACATAAGTACGATCTGGAACGCCGGGGAAAGATTCAATCTTTGTCCAGGTCTTTCCTCCGTCGGTGGTAACATGAATGAGTCCATCATCCGTACCAACTACCAAATGATTCTCATCGAAGGGAGATTCCGCAATAGAAACAAGTTGTCCGTAAATATCTGTCGACTGATTTTTTGCAACTGCATCCATACTCCACACTTTACCCATCACCGGCAACTTATTGCGATCAATTTGGCGCGACAAATCACCACTGATGGCAACCCAATTTTCACCACGATCATCGGAACGGAATAATTTATTGGCTCCAAAATAGAGACGCGTATTTGTATGTTTTGAAATGATGATAGGAGCATCCCAATTCCATCTTAAGCCCGGTTCACCTTCACCTTCCACCGGTTTTATATCGAGGGCTTCACCACTTTTCTTATCGTAACGCACCAGACCGCCGTATTGAGATTCAGAATAAACGATATTGGGATCTTTGGGATCTACTACGGTTTCAAATCCATCTCCACCGGTGGTGATCACCCAATCCATATTATGAATTCCGTTGGCGCTTTTAGTTCTGGAAGGACCACCCAATGTATTATTATCTTGCGTACCTCCGTAAACGTTATAGAAAGGCAAATCATTATCGACTGCCACTTTATAAAATTGAGTTATGGGTAAATTAGATTTGAACTCCCAATTTGCAGCATAATCAAATGTTTCGTACAGTCCACCATCACAACCTGCTAACAGATGGTTTGTGTTTTTTGGATTAATCCAAAGAGCGTGATTATCTACGTGCTTATATTTTTCTCCGAGGGTTTTAAATGATTTACCGCCATCGGTAGAAACGGTGATGAAAAAATCCATCGAGAAAAGTTTATCGACATCTTTCGGATCACAAAATATTTCAACGTAGTAATTTCCACTTGTATTTAGATCACCACGTCTTTCCCAACTTGCGCCACGATCGGTAGAGCGATACGTGCCGCCCTTCTTATCACTTGCCTCCACCATGCAATACAACACATCTGGATTTACCGGCGATACCCCCATTCCAATTCTACCCATGTCAGTTTCGGGTAAGCCCTTATTAATTTTATTCCAGGTAGCACCAGCATCTATGCTTTTATAAATTCCGGATTCAGGTCCACCACTGATGTAAGTGAATCCTTGACGACGACGTTGATGCGCTGTTGCATACAAGACATTATTATTTCTTGGATCCATGTGAATTTCGTTACAGCCTGTATTCTCGCTCACCGATAAAATATTCTTCCATGTTTTACCACCATCTGTCGTTTTATAAATTCCACGATCACCACCTGCACTCCATAAAGGTCCGTAAGCGGCAACATATACTACGTCTGAATTGGAGGGGTCGACTACAATCATTCCGGTATGTTCAGAATTTTTAAGTCCCATATTCTTCCAACTCTTGCCACCGTCTTCCGACTTATAGACGCCATCGCCATAGGCAACACTTCGTTGATTATTATTTTCGCCTGTTCCTACCCATACCACATTCGAGTTATTGGGGTCAATGGTTACACAGCCTATCGAGTAAGATCCTTCTTTATCAAAGACAGGAGTGTAGGTAATTCCTGCATTCACAGTTTTCCATACACCTCCCGAGGCAGCGGCCACATAATACTCATTGATATTATTAGGATTCACTTCTATATCGGAGACACGCCCGCTTGTAACAGCAGGACCGATAGAGCGAAACGTAAATCCGCTGAGGACACCTGAATTAAAAACGGTATCTTTCGAAGCTACTGTTCCTGAATTTTTCTTTTGAGAGAAGGATGGCGAGGCCATCAACAACAGTAGTGCTAATACAATAATTCTTTTAAACATGATTTTAATATATTAATCGATTAATAGTTTACAATTTACTTTATCGTTTCCCTTTAAAGATGTGTTAATTTCATTCCAAAAGCAACTACGCCAAACAAAGAAAGGATTCAGGGCTAAATTAATATTTTGAGGCATACAAAAAAGCATCAACCGACAGGAAGTATAAAATCATCGACCAATAATAACAAAGAGAGGTTTACTTTAAATATCCCTCTATCATTTTAATCATCTCTTGCAGTGTTTCTTCGTCATTTTGACGCATAGGAAAGCCTTCGGTGGTCATTAATATTTCATTCTTTTCATTGATAATGACAGAAGTTGGATACGAATTCACTCCAAATTTAGAAGAGATCGTATAGCATTTTGGACTCATCCCAGTGCTCCCATCTTCTGGACATTCGGGAAGGATGGGATAACGTATAGAATCCGTTCGATACCGTTTAGCTATAGCATTTCCAGAAACAGAATCAATGCTATTGAATAAAATTAATTGAGATGGCGTATGTGGTGCAATGGCTAATAGTTGAAACTTGGTACCTTTAAAATGATCGTTTAATTTATTGAGTACAGGTATCTCCTTCATGCAGGGTCCACATCCAATATAGAAAAAGCTAATGAACGTAATTTTATTTTTGAAGTACGTACTATCGATGGTTTTGTTATCGATGGTTTTACCGTAAAAAACAGGCATCTTAAAAACAGATTGTGCCTTTACTGATCCGAATATCATCGATAGGAAAACAAAACAAATTAATCGCTTATACATTAAGATCGTCTTCATTTTTCACTTTGCTTCTTCATAAATCTTCCTGATAAAGTTCTCCATGCTAGAAATCCACTGATTGAAACTAAGATTGCGCCCATCATAAATGCTGCTCCCGGAAAATAGATGACACCATTTTTCCTCGTAAAAAAAGCAAATAGATTGGTCATTAAGGGTGGTCCAATAATAGAGGTTACACTGATTAAGCTGGTAAGGGCGCCTTGCAATTCGCCTTGTTCATTTGCGGGCACTTGGTTAGAAATAATTCCTTGCAACGATGGGCCGGCAATTCCACCTAAGCAATAGGGAATCAAGAAAACGAACATCATCCATCCTTGATTGCTAAAAGCAAACAAGGATAAACCGACCGTGTACATCATCATCCCTACGTATACGGAGCGGTTAGGACCGAGACGAGGATTTATAATTCGAATTAATCCGCCTTGAACGATGGCAACACATAATCCAGCCATACCTAACGAATAGCCCACCATAGCTTTGCTCCAACTAAATCGCTCTATGGTAAAAAATGTCCACGTACTTTGCACGGCATGAGCTGCGATATAAACTAATACCAAAGAAGCCACCAATCCTAAAATTACAGGATAGCGTCCTAAATGTTTTAATGAACCGATGGGATTGGCTCTTTTCCAATCGAATTTTCTTCTGTTCTCTACGCTTAATGATTCGGGCAAAACAAAATAACCATACACCCAATTTAAAAACGTCAATCCTGCTGCTGCGAAAAAAGGAATACGCGAACCAAACTCTCCTAAAAGGCCACCGAGTACTGGACCCACAATAAATCCTATTCCAAATGCCATACCCACAATTCCAAAATTTTGAGCACGTTTTTCAGGAGTACTAATGTCTGCGATATACGCTGTTGCTGTGGTGATGCTTGCGCCACAAATTCCTGCTAAAAGTCTGCCTACAAACAACCATGCAATGGTGGGTGCAAATGCAAGAAATAAATAATCCAATCCAAAACCAAAAAGAGAAATTAATAAGATAGGTCTTCTTCCAAAACGATCACTTAGGCCACCCAAGATTGGAGAAAACAAAAATTGCATGATGGCATAAGCAAACATCATCCAGCCTCCATATTTGGATGCATCGCTAATTGTACCTCCAGTTAATTCTTGGATGAGTGCTGGCAATACTGGTAAAATAATTCCAAGTCCAATAATATCCACCAGCATGGTGACAAAAATAAAACTGAGTGCTGGTTTATTGCTTTTCATTAATTCGAGTAAACAACTATTTTGTAAATTTATTGAAATAAAAAATTAACAATTGCTAAGTTATAACTTCCTAAAACAAAGACAGCATAAAAACAATACGTTTTTATGCTGTCTTTACATTTGATTGAAATTAATGTTTCTTCATCACTATTTTCATACTCATAAATTCTTTTCCTGAAGGCGGTGTATTATACATTTCCATGATCATATCGCTGTCACCAGACTGTGTCATCACTTCGCGAACTTTCATCATTTTTCCAGTTATAAAATCAGGCTGTTCTCCAAGAAACACAAGGCCTTTAGATTTAGGATCTACTGTTCCTGTACTAAATAATAATCCAGTACTCATATTATCAACCCATGAAGAATAATATTTTTTAGAAGCATTATCAAATGCAACTAGACCAATTCCATTAAAAGGCATCCCTGCAAATTCTCCAGTGTGTGTAGACTGCTGATAGCGTCCTTCCAAAATCATTTCAATTTTAACTTTTGCATCACTCATCATCGGTTCAGCACCTGCATGTGACCATATTGTAATTTCTTCAGACCAACTTCCAGATTGACTACTTAACATTTCATGTTCTTTGCCAGGAGTCATATAGGCCATCCACTTAGCATTCATTTCGTCATCAACCGAAGCACCAGCATCATTCTTTGCTTCCTTAGGAGTCGTAAGCTCGTTTGACTTTGTTGATTTTTCCTGTGGCGTCGCAGCTTTCGCTGGAGCAGCTTTTTCAGGTGCAGCTTTTTCAGGTGCTGACTTTTGCGTTTGAGAATAAGAATTAAAACCTAGACTCATCAATAAACATAAAGTTATTATTTTTTTCATGGTAGTTTATATATATTTTCAAATACAAATGTACAAAAAAGATTCGATTTAATTTAGACTATTCCAACTCTAAATACTTAGAAGATAACTTAGGAGGTGCTACAAAGCAATAAGCGCTAGTTAGCGCATCTTTGAACATATCTTTCCTGACTTTCTTCAAACTAATTAATGTCCAACCTTGCTTACCCCAAGCATTAGGCACAGGATAAATCAGCTCCTTATTAAAAGAACAGAACACATCTTGATCAATAGGAGATAATCGAACACAAGCACGGTCGTGTTCAAGATTCAACGTTGCAAATATTTTCCCTTTCACTCGAAATGATATTTTATCAAAATGAGGTTCTTCCGAAGTTCCCTCAAAGGAAAGCGCCCACTTCCTTACTGCGTCTTTGCTAATCATTTAATAAAAGTAAACTTTACTTTGCAGAAATCAAAACAGGTCCAGTATTATTTAGAACGGGTGGAATTGATTGAAGATAACGATAAATTGCTTTGAGTTCTAAGTCTGATAAATTCAAAAACTGACCCCAAGGCATCATACTTTCCTTAATTATTTTTCCTTTTCTAAATCGTTGAATGAATTCTTGCTCTGTCCAATTCGACAGTTTTCCTGTGGTGGGATCAGTAGTAATGTTGGGTGAAACTAGTATTAACTCAGGATTTGTTTCACAAGGCATTTTAAATCCACCTGCATAGAAAGGTCCAACATATTTTCCTGTTTTCATATCTCGATCGGTATGACAACCTCTACAATTCGCTACCGATTGCGCCAAATATTTTCCGTATTCAATGGATGAATCTGGCTTAACAACTACTTGAATTTCTTCACTTGGTCCAACTGGAGTAATTACAAATGCTTTTAAAATATTTCCAAGTAGATTCCATTCTGATTTTGGAATTTCTTTCTTGACAGGAGGGACTGTTCGGAGGTAAGAAATAATTGCTGTTAAATCCGAATCGCTTAAATTTTGAAAGGGCATGAATTCGAGTAAAGCACGACCATCATAACCAACCATATGACGTAAAGAACGAGCAATGACACTGTCGGGCCAACTCCCAATTCCTGTTTCTTGATCGGAGGTAATATTAGGTGTAAGAATTTTCGCTGGAGGAATATCAAAAATATGACCACCTGATAACGGCACAATTTCGCCACGTTCAATAGCCTCTACCATCTCAACTGGCGCATGACAATAGGCACAATGTGCCGCACCATACACTAACGCTTTGCCGCGTTGAATGACCAAGCTATCCTTTACTGCATGAATTTTTGGGTAAGGTGCATCGAAAGTTCGATCTTTTTTCACAAACACTACTGTTGCCATCACCACTACAAACAACAGCAGAAAAAGCCCAACCCATTTTAATAATTTTAAAATGATCATCATGATAAAGCGGTATTAAATGTTACCTCCGAAAATTATAATAAATATTCGGAGGTGTCAATATAAAACAATTATCATACAAGAAATTCTTAAAATTATCCTCTAAGAAAGTGATCCTTTCTCTATTTTCTAAAAGATGCTTTTCTCCCAGCTGTGTTTCTTGATGGACCAGAAGGTGTTGGCTTGCGTGGGCCTTGACGGTTTTTAGCAGCTAAAGCAGGATCAGGAGCGAGCAGTACGCCATCTTGTAAAAATTTATGCTTGCGAATAATTTCCAATTCATCGCCATATTTTTTTATCAATTCTTTTTCTACGTCTCCATCATCATATCCGCGGAAACTCACAGAAACACCTTCTCTTCCGGCTCTTCCAGTACGACCAATACGATGTACATACGTTTCGCCATCGGCAGGCATATCAAAATTGATTACTAAATCTAACTCCTTCACATCAATACCACGAGAAGCCAAATCTGTAGCCACTAAAATTTTCAAGCTATGCGCTTTAAAAGACTGCAATGCTTTTTCTCTTTGATTTTGTGATTTATCTCCATGAATAGCTTGTGCAGGATGCCCTTCTTTGGTTAAAATTTTTGACAAACGATCGGCTCCTCTTTTTGTTCTTGTAAAAATTAATGCTTGCTCAGCTGGTTCCTTCTCGAGCACATCCAACAATAAATGTTGGCGATGATCGCGATTTACATAATACATGCGTTGACGAATTTTAGGAAGATTCTTTTCGTCGGCCACAATTTGCACTCTAACGGGATCGGACATGTGCTTTTCTGCCATTGTGCGAATATCATTGGGCATGGTAGCACTGAACAATAATGTTTGACGTTTCTTTGGAAGCAATCCTAAAATTTTATTTAAGTCTCGCGCGAATCCCATATCCAACATACGATCACATTCATCCAACACCAACACATCTACCTCACCCAAACGTAAATGCCCTTGATTGTACAAGTCGATTAAACGACCAGGAGTAGCAATTACAATGGCGGGATGTCGTCTCAATTCTTGCTCTTGATTTCTTTGACCTACACCACCATAAATGAGTGCCATTCTAAAGGGCAATGATTTTCCGTAAGCAGAGAAATTATCATAGATCTGAATAGCAAGTTCACGCGTAGGTGCTAGCACTAAAACTTTAATTCCTTTTGGAGGTGTGGATGTTCCTAAAATATGTAAGATGGGCAATGCGAAAGCGGCGGTTTTCCCTGTTCCAGTTTGAGCTAAGGAGAGCACATCTCTGCCTGCCATTACTGCTGGAATAGTTTGTTCTTGAACTGGGGTGGGCTCACGATACCCTTTTTCATGCAATGCATCCAAAATTTGAGGAAGCAATTTTAATTCACTAAATTTCATAATTAATTAATAACCATACGTTTAAAATCATGAAATTCGATCATGATTGCGGATGAGTGGCCTTAGGGGCAATTTCTATTAAAACCGAGAGGGTTTGCGTGTGTGAAGAAATCTCTTGCATCAACGATAGAAACCACGCTTCTGATGGTACAAAGATACGGAATAATGAGGGTTGACGCAACTCCTTTCATTTTTACCATTCAAATCAGCAACACATGAAACCTTTTACATGCTTACTCGTAGAATAAAACTTCAATAAAAACAAATTTGTCGTGAGAAGAACTAAATTAAAATTACAAGGTAGCACAAAGCAAAAAACTTTATATCGAAAAGTTATTTTGTCTATAAGCATGGCTGCAATAGCAGGTGCTTGTTTTTTTGTGTTCAACAATCTAGGTACATCTGAAAACGCAAATGCGAATCCTGGAAAAGACGGCTCTAAAACCATCACTACAAATAATACAATTTTAAATGAATTTACAAGTCTTACTTCCAATGCAGCTGCAGGAGCAACTACTATTTCGGTAAGTTCATCTTCACTCAATGCTAATAGTCGTTTTGCAAGTTCACTTTCTGCGGGTGATTTAATTTTAATTATTCAGATGCAAGGTGCGAGTATCACTACAACAGACAATAGCTCTTATGGAAGTATAAGTAACTATAATAGTTGCGGAAAATATGAATATGCAAAAGTTTTATCTGTACCCAATAGCACTTCCATTACACTTGCTAATTCCTTACTAAATAGTTATACTTCGTCAGGAAAAGTTCAAGTAGTGCGTGTACCTCGTTATACCGACTTAACCATTAATGCAGGTGCGAGTATTACTACGGATGCATGGGATGGTACGATGGGTGGAATTGTTGCCATTGAAGTGGTGAATGATGTTATTTTAAATGGATCCATCAATGTAAATTACAAAGGATTTCGCGGTGGAAGCATTGAACAGAATTCCGTTTTACCAGGAAACATTACAACAAGAAGAACTACCGATGCGAATAATGGTGCAGAAAAAGGAGAAAGTATTGCAGGTCTTGCTTCAACTTTGTCCAACGGACGATATGGAAGAGGAGCTCCAGCGAATGGAGGTGGAGGTGGCAACGCACATAATGCAGCAGGTGGAGGTGGATCCAACTCTGGAATTACAACTGGATACACAGGAACAGGAAACCCCGACATCTCTGATGCAAATTGGATAACAGCATGGAATCTTGAATCTACTGGATTTGCTTCAACAACATCTCCAGGAGGAGGAAGAGGAGGTTATACTTATTCTCAAAATACAGCGAACCCTCTTACCAAAGGTCCAGGCCATACGGATTGGGGTGGAGACAATAGAAACAATGTAGGTGGATTTGGTGGTCGACCTTTAGACTACAGCTCAGGAAGAATATTCATGGGTGGAGGTGGTGGTGCTGGTGATTCCAATAACAACACAGCGCAACCTGCAGGTAACGGAGGAGGAATTGTTTTTCTACTCGTGAAAGGAAATGTGAGTGGAACAGGAACTATTTTTGCCAATGGAGAAACGCCGACGAAAACACTAGGTCCCAACGGACGTGATGGTTCAAGTGGTGGTGGAGGTGGTGGTACCGTTCTCATTTATCATTTAGTGGGAAGTACGAGCGGAATTATTATTGAAGCTGCTGCTGGATTAGGTGGAAGTCAAAATTTAACAGCATCGTCTGAGGCAGAAGGTGCAGGTGGCGGCGGTGGAGGTGGTTATGTTGCCATCACCAATTTACCTCCTATTTCAATTTCAGTAGCGGGAGGTATTAATGGAACTTCCAACTCATCATCAGTAACCGCATTCACTCCCAATGGAGCTACCAGTGGTGCGCCAGGATTAATTGCCTCTTTACCTTTATCATTCAATCCATATAGCGCAGGAACTAGTCCATTACCTGTCGTATTAAAATCATTTGATGTAAAAGAAAACAATGAAAATGCATTGTTAATTTGGGAAACAGCTTCTGAAATTAACAATGATTACTTTCTACTTGAGCGCAGTTGGGATGGAATCTCTTTTGAATTTCTTGGACGAGTTAATGGAACTGGGACTACTACCATTCCACGCAAATATTCATTCACGGACGATGCTCCTCTGTTAGGAACAAGTTACTATCGATTAACACAAATTGACTATAATGGTGAGAAGGAAACATTTCCTCCACGCCCATTCTCTTTTTCTTTAGATGGAACCGAAATGAAACTAATGCAATATGGACCTAATCCATTTATAGATGAGATTTCTTTGTTGATGCAATTTCCGAACAACACCCAAATGAGAGCGGAACTATTTACGATAGATGGTAAAAAAATATGGGAGACAGAGCAAGAGGCCGCGACAGGCAGAGCATCCTATTCGTTGAATCCAGATGTACGTGCTTCCGGAGTTTATCATTTGCGACTAAGCAACTCGGAAGGAAAAAGTTTATTGTTGAAGTTGGTGAAACGATAGTAAATTGGTGAATTGGTGGGTTGGTGAATTGGCGAATTGGCGATCACGAGGCTTCGCGATTAGTTGCTAGGAGATTTTCTTTTTCGAAAAGCGCTTCGGTCTAATATTGCTTTCTATAAACACAAGAGACACTTGAGGACACTTGAGAGAACAATAGAAATAATAATTAAATATTTATTTCGTTTCGAATAATTACGTTTCAGTTCGCGAAGCTTTGCGATTAGTTGATAGGAGATTTTCTTTTTCGAAAAGAGCTTCGTCCCATTATTAATTTCTAAAAACACTAGAGGACACTTGAGAACAAAATAGAAATAATAATTGAATATTTATTTCGCTTCGAATAATTAAGTTTTTGTTCGCAAGGAGTCGCGACAAACATCTAATTTCTAACCACTCTACTGCTCCAAACGTTTTTGCCTTTACTTACTATGATAATATAAATCCCTTTTTCGGTAAGTGATAAATCAAGTTGAAGGGGTTGTTCTTTTTGCTTTTGGATGGAGAGGGCATTGATTAATTTTCCATCTATGCTATACAAACTCACGGCAAACTTTCCACTTTCCGATCCGGGCATTTCGATATTCACACGATCATTTGTTGGATTTGGGTAAATGAATAAAGTATTTGATGAGGCATTATTAGATTCAGTAATCCCTGTAGTACCTACAACAACGACTTCTGCCATTGGAGTAATTACGGGAGTATTATTATCAAAATAAATTTTGGCTTTGTTTGCTATAACTGTACCTACATTCAAATTATTTTCTGGTGTTACTTTAAAAATAATATACCCTTTACTATTAATGGGATCAACGGATGTTGGCGGAAGATTAATTCCATTAAAAGTAAATTCTAACTCGCGCGGGTAAATGATTCGAGTGGCGTAGGTGTGACTTGCTGACAAAATTTCAATAGAATTTAATTTTACCTCCAAAGGAAGAACATCGGTAAGGCGCACCGTTAGTGCGTTGGCATTACCCGTATTTTCGAATTCGATTCGGTACGTTAGCGGTTGACCCGAAAGTATGGCAGCTTGCGGAACCGTTCCATTCGGGAAAACCGTTTTGATGTTGGGGTCATAAGAGTTCACTACATCCACCCATCCACTTGCCAAATTATTGTATGGATTTACATCCGTACCTGGAGAGGTAGTAACGTTTGCTTCAAAATAAACAGAATCGCCAATATTCAATAGACTATCCCCTTTCACAAATACATTTATCTCATATAATTGCAACGGAGTCAAGGTAGGAATATTCCAAGTAACTAAATTCCCTGAAATAGAATTTGGAAAAACGGATGAGGAATCAAATGTCACTAAATTCGGTAACGTAAGCGTAACTGTACCTGAAGTATTTGCACTACCCAAATTAAAAATGGATAGATTCAAAAGTGACTCAGAAGTAGGGCGAACAGGTGCAATTGACATGTTCAATTTAAAATCCGTTATTCCAAATATTGGAAGTATGCCAAAATCATTTCCCGTGGAAAAGTTACCAGCAGATGTAAAATTAGGATTGTAAGAAGATGGATTAACAAGAAACCAAGAAGGTAAATTTGCAATATTAATGGTATGTGGGCCAGTTCCAATATGCATAGAATAATCACCATTTCCATTGGTGACACTAAAAGAATAAAATGGATTGGATTGCATAAAAATATTCTTTACGTCATACTCTCCAATATCCCTTATTCCGTTACTATTTAAATCGGCATAAACATTCCCTGAAATCAAATTTGGGTAATTTATTCCATTATCTATTTTAAAATTCAAGTCTCTCATCGTAAAACCTATTAACACACCGTTTCGATATTCAGAAGCCTTAACTACGAATACACCATATTGCAATAAATTTGGTTTAAATGAAATTATTCCCGAACTACTATCAAATAAAATAGGCGTACTGGACGAAACAAATTGAGTTGATGAATAGGGAGGATTATAAATTAATGGAGTAGGATTATAGAGCGAGGAGGTATTCTCAGCTGCTGGAATCAAACTATATACTATACTATCTCCATCAAGATCAAAAGCGGTACTTGGGTATACAGCCAATTGATTTAAACAAAATAAAGGCGCGGTTAATAAATTGAATTCTGGGAGACTATTCGTTGGATAATTTAAATTATCTAAGCTTGCTTCACAAAAAATTCCTGTAAAAGTACTTATTGTAGTTAAATTATTACTCCTGCAGCAATCTGCATTCCAAAAACGCCATGTAGCGCTTGCATAAGGCAATACAATTACTCCCGAATACTCAAAGGCTTCTATACCATACGAATTGATGCAGTCAAATGGAAAAGTAGGATCACATAAAAAAATTGGTAAAATCTGTTGATTGACCAAAGGGAGAGAAATTTGGGAAATCGTACCTCCAAGGATACTATCGGTATATGATATCTCTAATACATTAGGAGCTGTTATACCAGTACAATCTCTATAAATGCACCCTTTTATCACATACGTGTTAGGAATTCCAGTAAAGTGCAAAGTAAATGTTTGTCCAAAATAATGTGAAGCTTGTACGTTTATCGAAAATAAGAATGTCATTAAAACTAGGATGAGTTTTTTCATAGGGGTGGATGGTTTAGTCAAAGTTATAACCCTAAAGATGCGAAAAAAAATTGAAATAGTTGCGTGAAGGGATGTTGGATGCTGGATGCTGGATGTTGGATTTTTACAGTTGCCTTATAAATATGCTTCGATTGAAGATTTTTAGCTGCTGGCTGCAAGCCTCAAGCTGCTTCAAGAAATTTATTCCTTAGATAATAATTGAGATTCGGATTGGGGATCAGGTGTAAATCCCGAAGCTTCGCTAACATCTAATCGCGAACCCTCGCGACTAATTTCTCACTACTTTACTACTCCAAACGTTTTTGCCTTTACTTACTATGATAATATAAATTCCTTTTTCGGTATTTGATAAATCAAGTTGCATAGTTTGTTCCTTTTGCTTTTGGATGGAGAGGGCATTGATTAATTTTCCATCTATGCTGTACAAACTCACTACATATTTTCCACTTTCCGCTCCGGGCATTTCAATGTTTATACGATCGTGTGTTGGATTTGGGTAAATGAATAATGTATTTGATGAGGCACTATTTGATTCAACAATTCCTGTAGTACCTACCACGATTACTTCTGCCATTGGAGTAAGTACGGGAGGATTATTATCAAAATAAATTTTGGCTTCGTTCGCTATTACTGTACCGACATTCAAATTCGAATGCGGTGTTACTTTAAAAATGATATACCCTTTGCTATTGAGGGGATCTATAGACGTAGGTGGAAGATTAATTCCATTAAAAGTAAATTCTAACTCGCGCGGGTAAATGATTCGAGTACTGTAGGTGTGACTTGCTGACAAAATTTCGATAGAATTTAATTTTACCTCCAAAGGAAGAACATCGGTAAGGCGCACCGTTAGTGCATTGGCGTTACCTGTATTTTCAAATTCGATTCGGTACGTTAGCGGTTGACCCGAAAGAATGGCAGACTGAGGAACCGTTCCATTCGGGAAAACCGTTTTGATGTTAGGGTCATAAGAGTTCACAACATCCACCCATCCACTTGCCAAATTATTGTATGGATTTACATCCGTACCAGGAGAGGCAGTAACGCTTGCTTCAAAATAAACGGAATCGCCAATTACTAAGCCACTATCGGCAATCACCCAAACCGTTACATTAAAAGATTGCAACAAATCAATGGTGGGTATACTCCAAGAAACTAAATTTCCTATCGATGAAGTAGGTGCAATACTAGCAGAATCAAAAGTTACTGTGCTAGGAAGAGTTAACACCAAATTACAGCCAGTTAAATCACTACCCCAATTTTTTACATTTAATAACAAACTCGATTTAAATTGAGGACGAACGGGATTTACTGACATACTCAATTCTAATTCCGTAGTGCCCGGAATAGGATAAACTGCAAAATCATTTCCTGATGCTGTACTTCCCGCTACCGTAAAATTATAATTGTAATGTACAGGATTAATGGAAAACCAAGAGGGCAAAATTCCTAAATCAACGGAATGTGGCCCCGTTGAAATCAACATAGAATAATCCCCATTTACATCTGTAACATTATATGAGTATTGAGGTGTAGATTTAACAAAAACATTTTTTAATCCATAATCCAATCCGTTTTTTATACTATCATTATTCAAATCAATATAAACATTTCCTGTGATAGTATTACCATTATTTACCCCACTCAAAATTACAAGATTTAGATCTCGCATTGTGGATCCAATCAATATTCCATTCCTATATTCAGAAGCAAGTACTACCATTAAGCCATGTTGGATTAAACTTGGAGTAAAGGATGTTATGCCTGTGCTTGGATCAAATAAAATAGGAGTGTTAGCAGCTACGAATTTGATCGGAGAATATGTTGGTGCATATAAACAAGGAATAGGATTAAATCCAGACCAATCTCGAGCAGCAATTAAACTATAAACTATACTATCGCCATCAATATCTGTAGCGGCATTGGTAAATATTGCGGGTTGATTTAAACAAAATATAGGAGCGTTTATAGGACTAAAATCAGGAAGACTGTTCGTTGGATAATTCAAATTATTTAAGACCGCCTCACAATAATAATTTCCTTGATTAGCTCCTGATAACACATAAAGGCTCCCTGTTCTACAACAATCTAC
This sequence comes from Bacteroidota bacterium, assembly GCA_031421935.1. Classification (GTDB taxonomy): domain Bacteria; phylum Bacteroidota; class Bacteroidia; order AKYH767-A; family OLB10; genus JAJTFW01. Next base: position 16,180 of record JANOPQ010000023.1, read on the forward strand.
ACGCCAAAAATACCAAGTAGCGCTTGCATAAGGTAGCACTACAACTGCTGAGTATTCCCATTTCTCCACTCCAAATGCATTACTACATAGCATGGGAGTTGTTGTTATACAACTAATCGCTGGTAATACTTGTTGATTAACTAAAGATAATTGTACTTGATAAATTGTCGTTTGAGGCAATGGACCATCAGCATAGTCAACAGTAAGAACGCTTGGCGCAGGAATACCCGCACAATCTCGAAACAAAACTACTTTTACTAAATACGTATTTGGTGTTCCTGTGTACTGTAATGTGATAGTTTGTCCTGTAATATGCGAGGCTTGAACATTCATCGAAAAGAAGAATGTCATTAAAATTAGGATGATTTTTTTCATGGGGTTGGATGGTTTAGTCAACGTTGTAACCATAAAGATGCGAAAAAACTGGAAAAGGTTGCATGAGGGGGTTGGATGTTGGTTGTTGGTTGTTGGATGTTTTCCAGTTGCCTTATGACCATGCTTCGGTTGAAGATTTATAGCTGTTAGCTGCAAGCCTCAAGCTGCACGCTTCAAGAAATTTATTCCTTGGAAAATTAATTGAGCTTCGGATTGGGATCAGCTGCTGGCTGCTAAGCCACTCGACTAATAACTAATCCCGATAGCTATCGCATAGGCGTCAAGCTAAAAAGTAATTTCTTAAAGAAAATTGACGAACTTTTCACTCTTAAAAATTATAGTTTTTCATTTAAAAATATTTGCTTGATCACGCCTCTAAAATAATTTATTGTTTGGTACTGATGAGCCCGCCTTCCATAAAATTGGAT
>JANOPQ010000024.1:0-1988 GCA_031421935.1 Bacteroidota bacterium
GCCCCCACTATTGTATAAATAGAGCTTTCCGTTAAAGGTATCACCACTCGTTTCACCCATTCTTAAATAAACGGTACCTGTGTTTTTTATTGTCACATCTTTGTTAAAGGTACAACCACCCAAACCGTATCCACTCGCTGACCCATTTTGCTCAAAGCTTCCTGTCTTATCAAAAGTTCCGCCACTAAATTTAATTTGACTAGCAATTACGTCTAAAATGCAATTAAAATTGGTTCCTTGGAAATAAGCATAGGTCCCTCTAATTTTTAGATTTCCGTTATTGATGGCACCCCCGTTTAGTGAGCTTCTTCCAGAAACATGGAGTTCGTAAGTATTTAAATCAATAGTGTTAGCTGAAATGACGAGTCTGGTAATGGTTCTATTTCCATCCAATAAAATAGAATTAACGCCTCCATTACTCAACGTTACCGTATCATTCGTGCTAGGGACACCTGCCGGACTCCAATTGCTCGATGTTGCCCAGTTGGTACTGGCAGCACCGTTCCAAGTGTAATTACCGGCTTCTGAAATTAAATTCATCGAAAGCAAGAATACGGTTAAACATAACCTAAATAATAAATTGTAGTGGGTTGTTTTCATAGTAAAATCAGGAATAAGAATGTATTAAATTACAGGAATTACAAACAATAATTCACCTTTATAAAAGGCAATAGACTCAAACTAATTAGTTACAAAAGCGAATGCATCGCTCCAAACCCCATTTCTTTTCACGCGAACACTTCCAAATTGAACATCGCTGTAATCAAATTCACCCAATGCAAGGTTCAATTTAGTTCCCACACGATTCCAGGTGCAACCTGAAGGTAAACTTGTGGTTTGATCATAAACAAAACTATAATCAAACAAATTAAAAATACCTTCATTACTTCCGAGTTTAATCTCGATAAACTCCACCTGATTGGTGTCAGCCAATGTGACAAACATGGTCCCCATCACTTTATCATTTACGGGATCAGAAGTAGTAACAAAAGCATCAATGGGAATCTGTGCTTTCAGAGGTATCCCTGAAAAAATTAAAAACGTCAACAGAACTAAACATCTTGATAAAGCAATCAGATAGTTTGCCATAAAAATGTGAATTGGTTAAGCGAATGTATAAATGATTTTTGGAAAAGCAAGGGGTTGGTTGAAAATAAATAGATTAAATTAATGTTACTATACTCTTTTATTAAAAACAAGGTATAAACAATTAAAACAAGTATCGGCTAGGAAAACTGAGTAAAAATAATTTAAGAGATAAAATTCACCGGTAAGTTCTTACTGCAACTAAATCGTAGCAATCACTTTCAACTCGATCCCAATCGGTGTAGGCAAACAATTAATTTCAACAGTAGTTCTACAGGGTTGGTTGTCTTTGAAATACTCTGCATAGATGCGGTTGTAAGTTGCGAAGTCATCTTTCATATTCGTTAAGAAAACAGTGACGTCAATAATTTTATCCCAACTACTGCCAGCATCTTCCAAAATGTATTTGATGTTTCTAAAAACAGAATGGCATTGCGCTTCGATATCGTAAGAAATTACTTTACCAGTTGCATCTTGTTCTACACCGGGAATAATTTTGGTTCCGCGTTCTCTCGGTCCCACGCCCGATAAAAACAATAAATCGCCAACACGGCGCGCATGAGGGTAAAGTCCGACAGGTTCGGGGGCTTTGCTGGAGTGGATGGGGTTAGTTGACATAGTGATTGGTTACGAATTACGAATCGATACGAATGTACGAATTACGAATGTACGGATACGCGAATTTACTAAAAATCAATGGACGCGAAATGCGAATGAACACGAAATGCGAAAATGCGAAAAAATGAAGGCGATCCCGATAACTATCAACGATTTTATTAGCCCTATTCATTTTAGTATTATTTAAATCTAAATTCTAATTCATAATCAAGTAGCCATGGGATTTTGGGGCATATCCCTTCTTTGGTTAATTGATTAGAGATGTCTGAATAGTGATTTTGAAG
>JANOPQ010000025.1:0-34047 GCA_031421935.1 Bacteroidota bacterium
ATTTTATTATGAACCGATACGAGAATAAAAACAACGAGCCGCTTATCAAATAGCACACCATCATAATTTGACCATCTAATAAATGACAGAAAATACAGAAAAAGAACATTTTGAAGAGCCGACAAGCAGTCATTCTGAAAATACATCAAACGAAATTCTAACTAAGAAAAATCCAGAAGGGATTAAGCCAAATCAGGAAACAGAAAATATGGAAGTACATCATCATGCCCATCACAACGGAAAGAAAAATTGGAAGAGTTATTTCTGGGAATTTTTAATGCTATTCCTAGCTGTTTTTTGCGGGTTTTTAGCAGAGTACCAGTTGGAGCATAAAATTGAAAGAGACAGGGAAGTGGTTTACCTAAAGAACCTATTTGAAGATTTAGAAGATGACGTAAAACATTTTACTGAATACGACAGCATTTCTTTTCAATATTTTTCCATCATAGATTCTCTGATGATGCTGATGAAAAGTCCCGACAGAGATCAGCATCTTAACAGAATTTACTATTTGGAAAGAGCGGCTACAATGAATGTGAATAATTTCCTTAGCTATAATGCGCGCACTTACGAACAAATGAAACACTCAGGGCATTTGCGGTTAATAAGAAATCAACAAGTGGCTGATAGTATTTCAGCTTACTATTTTTCATTACAAGCACTTGACTTGCAAAACAACATTATCAAAGACAGGATAGCAGAATACATGCAGGGAGCAGGAAAAGTGTTTGATGCACAAATATTATTTCAAATCTTCAAAACCAAACAAGCTCCCATAATTGATTCATTAAAATTGATTACAAACAACGCACAGGAAATAAATATGTTTCTGACAAATGCCCAATACTATTATGGGGCACGCAAATTACAACAACAGGCTTGTAATGAAAGAGCTAAACGCGCACAACAGATATTGGAATTGATGAGAAAGGAATATAACTTTGACTAGCCTGTTTTCTAGTATCGAAAATCTAATCTTCGAAGGCACAATAGCACGAACCAGTCTGTAACAGGCAGACGCACAAATTGTGATTATGTATGTTGGACTCGATATAGTAAATTCACCTAATTGTCACTCAGATTCGAATAAATGACAGAAATTACAGAGAATGAACATTTAGATGAGCCGACAAGAACTCATTCTGAAAATAACGTAAACGAAATTCTATCTAATAAAAATACAGAAGGGATAAACCCAAGTCAGGAAACAGAAAATATGGAAGTACATCATCATGCCCATCACAATGGAAAGAAAAATTGGAAGAGTTATTTCTGGGAATTTCTAATGTTGTTTCTCGCTGTTACGCTTGGCTTCTTTTTTGAAAATCAACGAGAGCATTACATAGAAAATCTTAGAGCCGGGGAGTATTCAAAATCTTTGATACAGGATTTGCAGAATGACATCACTGCCATTCAAGGGCATACTAAAACAGCAACCATGTATATAGCACTTGCTGATAGCTTGATAAATTTGAGCCCAACCAAGCTAGAAGGACGTGCCGCAGCCCAATTTTCTTTTTATACAAGGTTTATGTATTGGACGGGTCCAATCATATGGAACAGGGCTACGTTTGAACAAATTAAGAATTCAGGGAGTCTTCGGTATTTTAAGAATCAACAGTTGCTGGAAAAGTTGATGAAATACGATGGGATCATAAACAAAATCGAAATGGAAGCCTATAATAATCAGGTGCGAGGAAATTTGTTAGTGAATCATATAAATCAAATTATAGAACCGGCATATCATCAGAAATTGTCAAGATATTTTTTATTTTCATATGACACCATTTCGAGAGATACCATGGAAAGTCTATTCCCTGCCAATCCGGAATCACTGGAAAGTAAAAGGGGGGAAATTAGAGAGCTGTTAAATATGGTTGTTGTTCAACAAAGAAATTTGCAGAAAAATGTTGAGATTGACTGGCCGCAGGCTGAAGAAATGGCAAATGAACTGATAAACGATTTTAAAAAAGAATATCATATTCAATAGTTAGTAAAAAGCAAGATCCTGCTTGCTGCAGGCAGGCGCATAACAGCACACCTAAATTCAGCTTGGCGGGTTTGTGATAGTTAGTATTTAGCACAGCTGAAATTATTCAAAAGTATTAGAAAATTAATATCTTCGAATAAAGTTTTGAGTTGGAAGTCGAGCCCATCAATTCAGAAAAATGCAACCATCAATGTTAGTTGTCTACTCAATCATTTAAAGCGACTTGCAACAGTTGCAAAAAAGAGAAAAATCAACAAATAAAATTACGCCTACATGGCAAAAACAAAAACAATATACACTGGCCAAGACGTAATCGATTTTGTAAACTCATACGTGGACAATGAGCAGAAAAAGACGGACAGTTTCCGACTGATTGAGCTCATGCAAGAATGGTCTGGGTCGGAACCTAAAATGTGGGGACCAAGCATCATCGGTTTTGGAAATTATCATTATAAATATGCAAGCGGATACGAAGGAGATGCACCCGTTCTGGGCTTCTCACCCAGAAAAGCAGCACTTACTCTTTACGTATATTCTGAGACTGAAAAAAGTAAAACATTAATAGATGATCTTGGTAAAATCAAAATGAGTAAAGCATGTATCTATGTAAAGAAACTTTCCGATATCAATATAGACGTCCTAAAAGAACTGTGTATTGAATCAATCAAATACATTAGCGCACACCACGAATGTTCTTGCAGAGTAAAATAATAGGCAGTATGACGAAAGATAGTAACAGGGCAGGTAATAGGGCTGCCACCATTCAGGTAGACTGGTTTGCAAAAGTCGGGATTACACATACTTTGAAGATAATTTTACATTGTTAGAAAATGGTATTTTCAAAAGAAGTTTTACGATGGGTTCAGATAGCTATCGGAATCCGCCCATCGCAAACCTGCCTGCCGGCAGGCAGGTCTGCGAAACGCTAGTCACATTGAAAAAAATGCAGTGCCTTTGGATAGACAATTTTTCGAAAGACAATTCTTCGACAGTTTGATAGCGATGACAAAAAAATCCAAAAAAAATGAAAACAATATTTCTACACAAAGTACTTGCAATTTTCCTGACACTATCTTTAGTCCTGCCACTTCACACATTCGGTCAAGGAAATAAAAAAGGACCCCCACCTTGGGCGCCTGCTCACGGCTATCGTGCCAAAACCAAACACGTGTATTTTCCTGACCACAATTTTTATTTTGACATACAAAGGAGTACATACATTTATTTAAGCGGTGGACAATGGCGGGTTAGTTTAAATATACCTTCAATGTTTGTTGGCGTTGATTTGAAAAGAACGACTAAGGTCGAATTGGAATTGAATACAGATAGACCGCAGAAATACAACGCTGACCATAAATTAAAATACAAAAAAGTAAAATACAAAGAAAATTCAAAAGACGTACAGACAAAGCCAAAAGGCAACTCTGGAAAAGGAAATAGTAAGAAAAAATAAATCCTGTTCGCGCGAAGGAAGTTACTTTGCTGACAATACGTAATTACATGATTGCTCTAGAGCTCTGAAGAATATAAGAAAATTGAAGTGTTAAGAAAAAAATCTGCAACGACAAAATCTATTATTGTAAGGGAATATTGTAAAAAATAAATTCTTTGCTTTCACATACTAAACTTAACAATGATGAAAAAAATTCAATTCAAAGTAAGCGTAAATGCACCGGCAGGCAAAATTTATAATGCGATGCTAGGTATTGACAACAAATCAACTTATGAGCAATGGACAGCATTATTCAATCCAACATCTACCTATGAAGGAAGTTGGGACAAGGGAAGTAAAATTCTATTTGTTGGAGTGGATGACAAAGGAGAAAAGGGAGGTATGGTTTCTAAGATCGTAGAAAACATTCCTAACCGATTTGTTTCCATTCAACATTATGGTCTTGTAAAAGGGGATAAGGAAATTACGGAAGGTCCAGAAGTGGACAAATGGGCAAACGGTTTGGAAAATTATACCTTCGAAGAAACCAGCGGCCCCGATAGCTATCGGGGTACTTTAGTTACTGTTGATTTAGACACCACCGAAGATTATGTAGAATACATGAATAATGCCTACCCAAAAGCACTTGACAAGTTGAAGGAAATATGTGAGAAGTAAATTGTCTCCTAAAGTATATTCATATAATTGGCATTTCTTCAGGTGTTCTGTTCAGTGAAATTGGCTTGTGAGCCAAGCTTAAGAATGTTTATTGTTAACGCAAAGAAATTAACATTCCAGACAATAATATGTTGTCACCAAAAAAGGAAATACAAGACCATTGCCAGTTTTCGAAAACACTTGTAAGCAAAAAATTACTTAACATGACAAAAATACTTTATCTCACAACAATCTTGTTTTTATTGAATGCATGCCAAACAACTACAAGGTCTACAGCATCATTAAGAGAACAAATACAAAAAATTGTATCGACAAAGAATGCAATGGTGGGCGTTTCTATCATTGGTAATAATGGAAAGGACACTATTTCAATTAATGGAGATAAACATTTTCCAATGCAAAGTGTGTTTAAGTTTCATATTGCATTAGCAGTTTTGTCTGAAGTGGATAAAGGAAAGTTTTCGTTAGACCAAAATATAAAAATTGAGAAGAAGGATTTATTGCCAGATTTATATAGTCCCTTAAGAGAAAAATATCCCGATGGAGTTACGCTTTCTTTGGGTGAAATTTTGGAATATACGGTTTCATTAAGTGACAATGTGGGTTGTGATCTTTTATTAAGATTATTGGGTGGACCAAAAGTCGTTGAAAATTACTTCTTACAAAATGATATTAAAGATATAGCCATAGAAGTCAATGAAGAAGAACAGCAATCCAATTGGGATTTGCAATTTAAGAATTGGACAACACCCTGTGCTGCAAATGAAACGTTACTGAAATTTTATAATAGTAAACAAAGGCTGCTTTCCAAAACCAGTTACGATTTCATTTGGAAAGCAATGCGAGAAACCACAACCGGTGAAGGAAGATTAAAAGCGCAATTACCAAAAGGTACCATCATTGCTCATAAAACCGGAACTTCAGGAGCAAACAAAGACGGCGTATCTGCAGCAGTAAACGACATTGGAATTATCTTCTTACCGAATGGAGATTATTTTTTCATAACTGTATTGGTAACCGATTCAAAAGAAAATGCAGCAACCAATGAAAAAATCATTGCCGACATCGCCAAAGCAACTTGGGACTTTTATGCAAAAAAATAACTAAACAATGTTCCAGTAAGAAAATGCAACTAAACGCAAAACAAAATCTTCTCAGAAAAAATTGCACTTACTACTTGTACATAGGACCTGCCAATTTACCAACCTGCCAATTTACCAACTCACCAATTCCTACCGCAGCAACATAACTGTCCTCACCACCTGCTCATCCTTCAACCTTCCATTATTATAGCCCTTGTAATTTACTTTAGCGACATAAATTCCTTCGGGAGCATCTGTGTTTTTGTAAAATCCATCCCAAAAAGAATCGATGTCATTTCCTGCAAAAACTTCTTGTCCCCAACGATTGTAAATTCGTAAATTGAATTCTTCTAAAATACAATCGCTCACAATAATATAATTTTCATTTTTAGTATCGGTGTTAGGACTAAATGCATTTGGAATCCAAACATTGCACGGGCACTTCTCATAGGCGATATCGATAGTATCTCCCGCAACGCCGCAAATATTGGATGCCGATGCAAAATAAATTCCAGGTTGTTTCACTACAATCGTATTTCCCATCTCCCCTGTCGACCAATAAAATGGTTCTACACCTGTTGCTGAAATAATTTTTTCTTTTCCAAAGCAAACAATGTTAGTATCTGCAGAAATTTCTACCGTTGGTATTTCATCAACATGAATATAATCGTCTTTCACCATGGAATCACTTCCACATTCATACACGGTAACCAACGTGACATCATAATCGCCTGGTGCATCGTAACAAACAGAGCTCGGATTTTTATCAATAGATATTGCTGGATTCCCATTTTCAAAATACCATATTCGTGAATAACGATTAGCGTCGGAAGTATCTTTAAAGCTGATGCAATCATCTGCACAAATTGAACGATCACTAGAGGTGAAACCGCTATAATAAATGGGTGGGTCACTAATTTTAATTAAGCTAATATCATCTACATTTACATATTCATAGTCAGTAATTTGTTTGCAAAATGGAGTTTCAGTACTGTCATTGCAGAAAAAACCAATCATAACGGCGTCGTAACAACTATCGGCAACAAAATCAATACTAAAAGAAGTATAGGTGCTAACCTGAATTTGACTTGGATCTATTACCACTTGTGGACGAAAGGCAGCACAACCGCGTAATGGTGCTACTGGAGCATGAATCATTTTGTAAAAATAAAATCCTACAGAATAGCAATTCACTGTTGGAGCAGGTAAGTAAGTAGTAGGATAAAGCAAATGCGATAGCAATCGATATGTTGCTCCCGGAATTAATGACTGGGTCAAAGTGCTTTTAGCAGTTTCACCATACCATTCAGAACCTGTAGTCCAAACACTGGGAGGAGCTGTTACGAATCCAATCACACCATTTCCGGTTCTAGGAATTCCTTGCGTTCCTGTTGTAGTCGGAAGATAAAATCCGCAATGGTAAAAATCAGCAGTGCCAATGGCAGAATCCCAATCCGTACAGCGATCAATTTGAGATGTATAATTTGGACATTGAGTATAGGATTCAAAGCCTGGATTTTTAAATAGATTTTGCGCCCTTCCCTCTGTCGAAAAGAAAGATAGGAGTGTGGTTATTAAAATAGAAATGTAAAACCAATGTCTCATTGATAGTATAATAATTTAATTTTTTCCACAACTCCCTCTCCTATGGAGAGGGCCGGGGAGAGGCTTGAACAATAATTTTGACGCGATTTGTATTTTATTCTTGAACACAGATGCGTTCATCTATCGCAGTTCATTTTTTCATGAACTACAAAGATTACCTTTTATCACAAATAATTTGTCAAAATTTTGTCTGGATTTTTCCGTTATCCCATCTTAAAACAGCTAAAAAAGATACATTTGCTCCATGTTTGATTATTTTAACGGTAAAATTGCTGGCCTCACGCCCACTGACGTCACTATCGATTGTGGGGGCGTGGGCTACCACCTGCAAATTTCACTTTATACATTTGGACAATTAAAAGATAAGTCCACCGTTCGACTTTTTGCCCATCATGTAGTACGCGAAGATGCTCAGATTCTCTTCGGATTTTTTGATCAAGAAGAGCGTTTCATGTTTCGTGAATTATTGAGCGTCAGTGGAGTAGGAGCGTCTACAAGTAGGATTGTACTGTCTTCCATGTCGGCATCCCATCTCCGCCAAGTTATCGCAACAGGCGATATAGCTAGCCTGCAAAAAGTGAAGGGAATTGGTGCCAAAACCGCTCAACGGATCGTGATTGACTTGCAAGATAAGATGAAAAAAGGGATGATTTTAAACGAAATAAATACATCTCCCACATACAATACGGAAAGTAATGAAGCGTTAAGTGCTCTCCTAACCCTCGGTTTTGCACGTGCGAGCGCCGAAAAAGCAATTCTACAAGCCTCTAAGTCATTGGGATCTAATTCCAAAGTGGAGGAGTTGATTAAAGTAGCACTAAGCCATCTATGAAACTAATAGAATCGTTTAGCGTAGAACTTAATATAAACGTTCCGTGTAAGGATCGTTACCAAAAAGAATTATGCTATTTTTGGCGCGCCTCGTAGTTGACCTCCTAACCTTGAAATTACCCGTTTGAAGCAGATCCGTTCGTACTCACTTATCATTTTTTGCTTCACGTTGCTAATATCTTTGGTATGGGCATCTGGATCAGAAATCGTTTTTAGTCCATTCGATTCCATGCCCTTTGCAGCAGGTGACTCGGATACTGCCGCTGTGCAATTGCCTTATCCTTTTGATGATCGGTATGCAGATCCGTACAACAGCAACGCACCCAGTAGTCCACTTTACATGGGCAACCCAAGCAATATTCAAACAACCATTGAGTATAATCCGGAAGAACGACAGTACGATATCAACGAAAATATTGGGAGTAATTTTTTCAGAAGTCCAAGCTACATGACCTTTGAAGAGTTTAAAGAATCGGAGTTTGAAAAGAGCACAAAAAATTATTGGAAACAAAAAGCAAACGCAGAGAATGCGGCCGCACGTAAAAGTGGTTCTCCTCGTATTTACGTAGGTGGCGAAGCGTTCAACCGAATTTTTGGAGGGAACACCATCGACATTCGTCCGCAAGGATCTGCATCGTTGGCTTTCGGATTAAATATTTCGCGTTACGATAATCCAACCTTACCCGAACGTCAACGACGTATTACCACTTTCGATTTTCGCGAGCAGATTCAAATGAATGTGATTGGTAATATCGGAGAGAAATTGAAGATCACAACCAACTATAATACACAAGCCAGTTTCGATTTTGAGAATCAAATGAAATTGGAGTATACGGGTTATGAAGATGAGATCATTCAAAAGATAGAAGCTGGTAACGTAAGTTTACCGCTCAATTCTCAATTGATTCAAGGAAGTCAGAGTTTGTTTGGATTGAAAACACAGTTGAAGTTTGGTCGCCTCATGGTAACCACATTGCTTTCACAACAGCGCGGACAAGCTTCCAACATTGAAGTGAAAGGCGGAGCAACTACTACGAAGTTTGATATTCCCTGCGATCAGTATGAGGTAAACAAACATTATTTCATCGGACAATATTTCAAGGATCAATATGATATTTCATTAGCCGATCTTCCATTCATCAATTCATTAGTATCTATTACTCGAATGGAAGTATGGGTAACGAATAGAAATAATAGTACCGACAATACGCGTACCGTTTTGGCGGCGATGGATTTGGGAGAGAAGAATTTTTTCGAGCCTACTGGATATATCTCGAACGCTGCCCCTTTCAATATTCCCTTCCCTGCTGACTCAGCAAACAATTTGTATGATTTATTCAACCAGAATCCAGACCTGAGAGATGTTACTTTGGTGCAAAATTCAATTGCAGGAATTCCGGCATTAAGTCCATCTCGTGATTATGAAGTAGTTCAAAATGCGCGTCGATTAGCTGCTACGGAGTATACCTTCAATCCGCGTTTAGGTTATATCTCCTTAAACCAAGCGCTCAATGGGAATGAAGTATTAGCAGTAGCATACGAATACACCATCGGCGGTAAAGTGTATCGTGTGGGAGATTTGACCAACACAGGTATTGAACCACCAAAAGTATTATTCATGAAACTTTTGAAAGGCCGCGTAAACAATACGAAGTTGCCAACTTGGGATTTGATGATGAAGAACGTGTATGCGTTAGGCGGATTTCAATTGGACAGAAAAGATTTTAAACTAGATGTATTGTATTATGTAGATACCATTGGTAATCGCCTTAACTACATTCCAACTACTCCCGCACAAACTAACGTTTACGCCAAGCCGTTAAACCGACTTTTCAATTTAGATAAATTAAATAGTAACAATGATCCGCGTCCCGATGGAGAGTTTGATTTTATAGAAGGCGTTACCATCAACAGTAATAATGGTCGAATTATTTTCCCGGTTCGTGAGCCTTTTGGATCGTTTTTGGAAAGTAAATTTAATAATCCGGCTGATGCAGATCCGTATGTGTACGACGCATTGTATGATTCAACCCGGATTTTCGCGATTCAACAAGCTTCCAAAAATAAGTTTAGTTTAAAGGGAAGTTACATCAGTAAGTATGGATCTGACATTCCACTTAATGCCATCAACATTCCGCAAGGATCGGTGAAGGTGACTGCTGGTGGTGCTCCGTTAACGGAAAACGTAGATTATACAGTAGATTATAATTTAGGTCGTGTAAAAATTATTAATCAAAGTATTTTAAATTCAGGAACGGCAATCAATATTTCTTTAGAGAGTAATTCACTTTTTAGTATTCAATCCAAAACATTATTCGGTTCTCGATTTGATTATACGGTGAATAAGGATCTTGTTTTAGGAGGTACGATTTTACGATTGAATGAACGTCCTATCACGCAAAAAGTAAATATTGGTGATGAGCCTATTGCCAATACTATTTGGGGAGTTGATGGAACTTGGCGAACTGAATCACGTTGGTTAACACGAATGATTGATAAGCTTCCTGGAATATCAACGAAAGAATTATCCACACTCACAGTAGCTGGAGAATTTGCAAACTTGGTTCCAGGAAATAATAAAGCTATCGGAAAAAATGGTACGGCTTATATTGACGATTTTGAAGGAAGTCAAAGCACTATTGATTTGCGAAATGTGGGTTCTTGGATTCTTGCATCGGCACCAACACGATTATTACCGGAGGCAGATAGCGTTAGTTTAGACTACGGAAAGAACCGTGCAAAATTTGCTTGGTATATTATTGATCCATTATTTTATCGTGATCTTTCTGGAGTAACGCCTCCGAATATCGACGACAATGCCATCTCCAATAATTTAGTACGTCAAGTTCCAGAAAAAGAAATTTTTCCAAATCGTGAAGCGCAGCAAGGACAAACGGTTGTGCTACCAGTATTCAACATCAGTTATTTTCCAGAAGAACGCGGCCCTTATAATTATGATGTAGTTCCAACCTCACAGAGCGCAGGTGTTAACTCTTCAGGGAAATTAAATAATCCCAGTTCACGTTGGGGCGGTATCATGCGTCGAATTGAAACGACTGATTTTGATGTAGCCAATATTGAATTCATTCAATTTTGGATGATGGATCCATTTAATAGCAGTACGCAAAATGTTAATCAAGGTGGAGGAGATTTATATTTCAACTTGGGAAATATTTCAGAGGATGTTTTAAAAGATGGAAGACTAGAATATGAAAATGGATTGCCAATTGATGGCGATACCAGTCAAGCAAGTAATACCATTTGGGGATTTACACCAAAAACACAACCACCCATTATTTACGCTTTTGATAATAGTCCCGATGCACGTCAGTTTCAAGACGTAGGATTTGATGGACTCAGAAATAATTTAGAAACTTCTTTCTTCCAAACGTATTTGAACGATTTGCAAGCGAATGTAAATGCTCTTGCGTATGCTGAAGCAGCAGCAGACCCATCTTCCGATAACTACCATTACTACCGCGGAACGGATTACGATAACCAAAGCTTAGGAATTTTAGATCGTTATAAAAAATTCAGTAACCCAGAGGGTAACTCGCCAACGGATGCGCAATCGCCAGAGAGTTATCCAACCGCTGCCACCACGATTCCTGATGTTGCTGACGTAAATAAAGATTTCAATCAAGAGAGTAGCGAGCAATATTATCAGTACCGTGTGTCTTTGCGCCCCGGTGAAATGCAAGTAGGTCAAAATTTTATTGTTGATAAAATAACGCGAACCGTAAACTTGCCCAATGGAACATCGGATCAGGTAACATGGTATCAGTTTAAAATTCCAATCCGTGAAATCAACGGAACGAATCCGAACATTAATCGCATCGGAGATATTGAAGGATTTAATACTATTTCTTTTATCCGTATGTTCATGACCTCTTTTGATGAGCCGATGACATTACGTTTTGCTCGGTTAGAACTTTTGAGAGGAGAGTGGAGGAAATACAATTACGATTTACGTTCTGTCGGAGATGTGATTGGTACGGATCCAAACAATGCCACCTTTGATATTTCTGTGGTGAACATTGAAGAGAATGGAAAACGTACTCCCATCAATTATGTTATTCCTCCTGGAATTTTACGTGAGATCAATATTGGTTCAACCGTTCTTCAACGTTTGAATGAGCAAAGTTTATCATTGAAAGTTTGTGATTTGGAAGATGGTGATGCAAGAGGAGCATTTAAGAATTTGGAATTGGATTTACGATTGTATGAAAAAATAAAAATGTTTATTCATGCAGAAAGTTCTGGTGATCCTGATGCTTTGAAGAGCGGCGACATGAATGTGTTTATCCGTATGGGTAATGACTTCAGCGAAAACTATTATGAATACGAAGTGCCATTAAGTGTGACGGCATGGGGAACAACATCTCCAGAGGCTATCTGGCCTGACGCAAATAATATTGAATTAGAACTCGAGAAGTTTGTGGACATGAAGTTGCGGCGAAATAAAGCAGTTGATAACTCGGGTGGCGCATTGAATATAACAAGTCTGTATTCCGAACGAGAATCAGGCACCAATCGAACATTTAGTGTTCGAGGAAATCCATCGCTCAGTTCGATTCGATCCATCATGATTGGTATTCGGAATCCAAAGTTGGATCCGCTCCTGCCTGGAAGTGACGACGGTCAGAAGAAATGCGGAGAAGTGTGGGTCAATGAACTTCGACTTACGGACTTTAGTAAGAAGGGCGGTTGGGCAGCTAACGGTCGCGTCAATGCTAAATTAGCAGATATAGGAAATGTCACTGTAGCCGGACAACATAAGTCGGCGAACTTTGGACCCTTGGATCAAAAAGTAAGCGAGCGTCCCGTGAATTCAGAAACGACTTTCAATGTTACTTCTTCGATCTACCTTGGAAAATTTCTTCCACAAAAAGCAAACTTAGATATTCCCATGTATGTGAATTACGGTACCGTAGTTCGTAATCCTGTTTATGATCCATTAGATCAAGACGTTTTGTTTACTAAGTCATTGGGTGAAGCCGATAGTAAAAGTGAGAAGAGAGAAATTAAAAAGCGTTCACAAGATTACACGCAAACCAAAGGCATCAACTTTACCAATGTAAAAAAGAATCGTAATGCAGGTGCAAAAGCACGTGTGTACGATGTTGAAAATTTCAATTTTACGTATGGGTATGATGAAGTATTTCATCGCGATATAAATATAGAGTACGATGTAGTCAAAACACATCGAGGTGCGGTTGGTTATAATTACAATACAACACCAAAGTACATCGCTCCTTTTGAAAAGGCCAACATCATGAAATCAAAGTATCTGAAGCCTATTAAAGATATTAATCTCAATTTGATTCCTACCAGCTTGAATTTCCGAGCCGATGTGACGAGGATGTATGGTGAAAAATTATTTAGAAATAATACGGGTTTCAACGACATCATTCGCGATACTTTCTTCAACAAAAATTTTGAGATGCGTCGATTGTATGATTTCAAATTAGATCTTACTAGAAGTATTAAAATAGATTTCAACGCAAATAACTTTTCGGTAGTCGATGAGCCTGAAGGAAGAATTGATTCGAAGGATGATCGGGATTCGATTCGGAGCAATATTTTTGGAAAAAATTTCTTGCTTGGAAGAAATAAAAACTATCAGCAAACAGGAAATGTAAGTTATCAAGTGCCGTTGAATAAGTTCCCATTTACCAATTGGATTTCGTTAAATGCTCGATACGGGTTTAACTACAGTTGGACAGCAGGGCAATATTTACGTAACACAGAGGGACTCTTCACAACAGATCCGCGAACAGGAAATACCATTCAGAATTCAAATACAAAACAGCTCAATGGTAACTTTACCATGACTACGCTTTACAATAAAGTTCCATGGTTGAAGAAGATGAATTCTCCAAAGCCAAAGACTCCGCCGAAACCAAAAGTAAAGCCTCCAGATCCTGCTACGACGCCTCCAGATAGTTTGAAGCCGAAAATTCCAATTCCTGTAGAAAAGAAACCACGTACAACACCTGACGCTGTTCGATTTGTAGCTAGAATGATTATGGGACTCAAAACAGTTGGATTTACGTACAGTGAAACCAATGGAACATCACTCCCAGGCTATGTAAATTACTCGGATGTTTTTGGTCAGGACATTAATAATAACTCTCCGGGAATTGGCTTCACAGTGGGATCGCAAAGAGATATTCGTGAGCGTGCAGTACGTGGAGGTTGGATTACATCGGATTCTACATTAAACAATCCGTTGACACGAACCTATTCGTCTAATTTCTCTGGTCGTGCATCCATCGAACCCTTTGATGGAATGAAAATCGAATTAACGGCAACACGACAATTCAGCAGAAACAATTCTGAATTTTTTAGATACAATGGAACTGGTTTTGAATCGCAAGGTGTCACCGAAACTGGAAATTTCAGTATCTCCGTTATTGGATGGGGAACCGCTTTCGTGAAAGACGACCCGAAAACCTATGAGAGTGCAACGTTTGATAAGTTCAATCAAAACAGGAAATTACTTTCTGAGCGTTTAGCATCACAAAACCCTAATTCAAATGGATTTGCTGATCCTGATACTTTCGGTATTATTTACAATGATGGATACAGCGGTACACAACAAGAAGTGTTGGCTTTGGCTTTCTTATCAGCCTATACGGGCAAGTCTCCCACCGGAATTGATCTCAACGTTTTTCCACGCATTCCTTTGCCAAACTGGAGAATTACTTATGATGGATTAGGAAAATTACCCTTGTTGAAGAAAATCTTCACATCGGTAAACATTACGCATAGTTATCGCGCTACGTATAATGTAAACTCTTTCCAACGAAATGCAAGTTATGTGGATTCAGAATTCCCTTCTGTGAAAGATATCTCTGGTAATTTTGTACCCAAGCGTGAGCTCGCTCAGGTTTCGATGAGCGAACAATTTGGTCCGTTGATAGGAGTGGATGTTACGTGGAAAAATAATATACAAACTCGTGCTGAGTTCCGACGCGACCGAAATGTATCATTAACTTATGCTGGCGTTCAAATCACCGAAGTAAAAGGAAATGAAATTGTGTTAGGATTCGGTTATCGCATGCCCAAGTTCCGTTTGCCTTTTGGAATTGGGGGGAAAAAGAAAGTTGCTGGAAATAGTTTGAACCTCACCGCTGATTTTTCGGCACGACGTAATATTACTGTGATTCGTCGCTTGCTGGAAGGTGTTAATCAACCAACCGCTGGATTAAATGTTTATTCTATTAAAGGTGCCGCTGATTACACCGTGAACGAACGACTAAATTTGCGATTGTTCTACGAGCAAACTATAAATACACCGGTCATTTCAACGTCATTTCCGACCTCAAATGTGTTGACGGGTATTGAAGTTCGCTTTTCTTTATCCCAGTAATCGAAATTAATATTAGTTTTGTCCAAAAGAGTATTATGAATATTCCAGCAGAACTTAAATACACCAAAGACCACGAGTGGATTCGTGTGGAGGGTGATGTTGCCACCATTGGCATTACCGATTTCGCACAAAGTGAATTGGGTGATATCGTTTATATCGAAATTGAAACCGTAGGAGAAACCGTCGAAAAGGATGAAGTTTTCGGAACCGTAGAAGCGGTTAAAACAGTTTCTGATTTGTTTATGCCTGTAACCGGTGAAGTGCTTGAACTGAATTCAAAACTAGAAGGCGCACCTGAATTAGTAAATAAAGACCCTTACAATGAAGGATGGATGGTAAAAGTAAAAATTGCAGATATTTCTCAACTCTCCCATTTGCTAAGTGCCGACACCTATTCATCTTTGATAGGTGGTTGATACAACGAATATAAGATTCTTCCATTTCAATTGGCCCGGCATCTGCTGGGCTTTATTGATTTTAGTACTAAGTACGATTACGCCGCCGGCTCTTCATATACCGGACCTTTTCGATTTGTTGGCTCCAGATAAAATTGCGCATTTTATTTTCTATGCGATATTCGTAATTCTTTTTACGAACGGTTTTAGCAAGATGCCTTCTGGAAATAGATGGTCGAGAAATCAATTTAGTATTCCGTTAATTGGCGGAATTATTTATGGTGGATTGATTGAATTATATCAAGGATATGTTCTTTCTAACAGAACATCCGATTATGTTGATTTCATCGCCAATTGTATCGGATCGGTGTTAGGGTGGCAACTGATGCGATACCTTTCAAAGCGAAAAATGAAGGTGTACTAGCATTTTTCTGCGTTTTATAAGGATTTTCATTCTTTTTTGTTGGTGAAACGTATTATACAAGGGGTATAAAGTATTGCAGATACCAGATATATTCATAAATTTGAAAATAGACCGCGTCTCTAATTAAACTTCATATGCTTAAATTCTACATTGCTCAAAAGAATAATGTAACAAGTACCAAGTGTTCCTCTTTTCAACTGATTTCGATAACACTGATTTTTGTTTTTTCATTGCTTTCATCTACCCAAAATTTTTGCTCAGCTCAATGGTTCAATTGGCTGGATGCTACCTCTACGCGCTTGGTGGTTTCCTCTGTAGCGAATAGCGATCCCGAAGAAAAGGACATGTGGACAGCAGACTTTAATAACGACGGCAAACAAGATCTGATCGTGGTACGGAAGCAGCCGTTTTCTAGTCCTACACAGCCCGGAAAGTCGACACTATTATTGATGAATGTGAATGGAATATTGACAGATCAAACGGTGTTACATGCTCCTCAATTCATCGATTCAATAAGTTTTGCGCGTGATGTATTCGTAGGTGATTTTGACGGGGATAACTGGAAGGATGTGATTATCGCAAATACATTTTTGCAGCAACCACAATATTTCCGAAACGAAGGAAATGATTCATTAGGGAATTGGAAAGGATTTATAGAAGAAACAAGTTTGCGACTTCCGTTCCTTTCAGAAGATCCAGTTCGCTTTTGTGCCGTGTGGGCCGGTGATGTTACCGGCGATGGCGCATTGGATATTTATTTCGTGAATTATCGAGCAAGCGGATCTGGCGGCATTGCCAAAGATTATCTTTTAATTAATAATGGAACCGGATTTTTTACCAATGAAAGTACAGCGCGCTTAGGTACTTTGCGAAACTCTGCTTTTGGTACAGCATGTCAAATTTTAGATATCGATAATGACGGCGATAACGATATTATAAAAAATTCTACGCTTTATAACGTTGCTCCGTGGAATGCGCGCGGTGTGATTGTTCTTTTTAATAATGGAACCGGAACATTCACTAAGTGGCAAAACCTGGTTCCTACAAGTTCTCCTTATATGTTCGACATAGCCGATTTTAATTTGGATGGTAAAAAAGATTTTTTTGTGGTGGATGATGGTAGCGATTACATTTTACGGGTAACTACGATTATTCCCGATTCGAGTTTAACGGTGGTAAAAACGAATTTAAATTTTAGTACAACAAATGGATTCGGCGGAAATGTTCATGTGGCCGATTTGGATTTAGATGGTGATATGGATGTTGGTATAGCCGACGTGGATGTGGATATTCCCCCTTGCGCAAGCGGTCGGCGTATGGCTATTTATCGTAATGATAACGGAGCCATGGTGAATGTATACGGAACAACAACGTTACCATGGGCAAAAAATGTATATGACTTTGCATGGATGGATATCAATAATGATGGATTGCAGGATTTTGTAACGGGCTTTTGTAATGGCTATGGTGTATTTATGAATGACAGTTGTGAGCTCGCTCCCATTAACGCCGATTACGATCTAGATGGATTAGCCGATGGCTGCGATCCTTGCCCTACCAACCCAGATCCTAATTGCGCACCCAATGTGACTTATCCTACTGCTGATTTGAACGATAATATTGCAAGGCAATGGAACGAATTATTGTTGGCATCTATCAGAAGAGATTTTGCGCGACCAACTGTTCACGCACGAAATTTATTTCATCATTCGTCTGCCATGTGGGATGCATGGGCAGCCTATGATAATAATTCTATTGAATTCTTGCTTGGAAAAACGGTGGGCACTTTCACTTGCGCATTCACGGGTATTCCCGCTTCTACCAATATTGCACAAGATCGTCGCAAAGCCATCTCCTATGCTTCTTATCGTTTACTGAAACATCGTTTTACTAATTCACCGCAAGCTGCATTGTTGATGACGGCTTATAACGTGGAGATGGATTCTTTAGGCTACGATAAAAATTTTACGGATACAAATTATACGAACGGTGACGCACGCGCGCTCGGAAATTATATCGCAGCAAAGTATATCGCTTTTGGTTTGCAGGATGGATCCAACGAGCAAGGAAGTTATGCGAATACGAGTTATACACCGGTAAATCCACCCATGATCGTTGATCTTCCGGGAAATCCAAACATGACAAATCTGAATCGTTGGCAACCGCTAACACTGGATCTTTTTATTGATCAAAGTGGAAATGCTATTCCTGGTGCTACTCCGCCAGCATTGAGTCCAGAGTGGGGTCAGGTGGTTCCGTTTGCTTTGTCACCGGCCGATTTAACCGTGAACCAACGAAACGGATTTAATTATAAAGTGTATCATGATCCCGGCGCCCCACCCATTTTGCAAATGGATGGAAGTGGAACCTCTTCGCAATTTCAATGGGGGCATGCGATGGTGGCAGTATGGTCTTCTCATTTAGATCCTGCCGATACTACGATGTGGGATATTTCTCCAAAAACGCAAGGAAACAGAAATGTGTTACCTGCTAACGTTGCCGACTATCCGAATTTTTATAATTTTTTAAATGGAGGTACAACAAACGTCGGCCATACATTGAATCCGGTGACCGGATTGCCCTATGCTACTAATTTAGTGAAGCGCGGCGATTTTGCGCGTGTGCTTTCAGAATTCTGGGCTGATGGTCCAAATTCGGAAACACCACCCGGACACTGGTATAGTATTTTTAATTACGTATCCGACCA
This sequence comes from Bacteroidota bacterium, assembly GCA_031421935.1. Taxonomy (GTDB): domain Bacteria; phylum Bacteroidota; class Bacteroidia; order AKYH767-A; family OLB10; genus JAJTFW01. The sequence goes on from JANOPQ010000025.1 coordinate 18,520, forward strand.
TCCATTAGAAACAAAACAATATAAAGGCGCTGGTACTCCATTAGATGATTTGGAATGGAGCGTGAAAGGTTATTTTGCATTAGGTGGTGCGATGCATGACGTCGCCATTTCTATTTGGGGAATTAAAGGCTGGTATGATACCTCACGTCCTATTTCCGCTATTCGTGCTATGGCTGATTTGGGACAAAGTTCCAATCCGCTCGATTCAAATTTCCATCCAGCAGGATTGCCGCTTGTGCCCGGATACATTGAAGTGATACACCCCGGTGATCCATTAGCAAATGGTTCTACCAATGTAGGAAAAATTAAGTTGAAAGCTTGGAAAGGGCATGATGCTATCAATAATGTAGATACCGATGTAGCAGGTGTGGGTTGGACGCTAGCCGAAAAATGGCATCCGTATCAACGCGCTTCGTTTGCTTCTCCACCCTTCCCCGGTTATCTTTCTGGTCACTCCACTTACTCAAGAGCAGCTGCAGAATTACTCACTGATTTTACCGGTACTAAATATTTTCCGGGTGGAATGGGAGTGTTTCATTGCGCACAAAACGCTTACTTGTTATTTGAAAATGGTCCAAGCACTGACATCGATCTCCAATGGGCAACGTATCAGGATGCAGCCGATGAAAGTTCTTTGTCTCGTATCTGGGGCGGAATTCATCCTCCATTTGATGATATTCCTGGACGTAAAATCGCACAGGAAGTAGCAACAGATGTTTTTGTAAAAGCAGAAACCTATTTTATTAATACGCCTAATGATGGAATTTTTGATGTTCCAGGATGTATGAATCCGTTGGCTTGTAATTATAGTTCATTGGCAACACAAAATAATGGATCTTGTATTTTGCCACCTATTTATTTTAAAGATTTTGATGGAGATGGTTTTGGAGATTCTACTATTGATTCTGCTGCTTGTATTTCACTGAGCGGATATGTTTCAAATAATAAGGATTGTGATGATTCCGTAGCAACTGTTAATCCCAATGCTCCCGAATTTTGTGTGAATACCATTGATGATAATTGTAATAATATTATAGATGAGGGTTGTGGAAGTGGTGCCTTTCATTTAAAGATGTTGATTGAAGGATTATATCAATCGGGTGGATTTATGATCAGCACATTATTTGATAATGGAATGCATCCTGATCCGAATTCAAGTGATTCGGTATTCGTTGAATTACGTGCAGCTACCAGTCCCTATTCGTTGGTGCATAGTCATCAAGTAGTGCTTTATAGAAATGGATTTGCCTCTATTCCATTTTATCCTGCCGTGGGCTCTTATTATATTGTTGTAAAACATAGAAATGGAATTGAAACATGGAGTAAAAATCCTGTTGCGTTTAGTGGACCTTCTGTCTTCTTTGATTTTTCGAAACCTTAAATTTTAAAAATCGTATACAGTCATATCGTTTATACATAGTGTGTAGTCCAATTATTTAAACATAAATGGAAGCTTAATTCAAGCAATTTATTTTAATTAACAGTAATATCGTTCTGAACGGTGCGGAGGTCGTCCACGCAACAGCGCGAACCGATTTTTGCTGTACCGATGAAGTAAAGAGATAGCACAAAAGAATGTTCAGTGGTTGCGAAAGAAAGTAGAAAGTAGAAACCGCAAAAATGGGTTGGTGTTGGGTGGCGTGCGTTCTTTGGTTACTTTCTTTTCACGTAAAAGAAAGTAACAAGTAAAATTGAACTAGAATCTTAATTTAAAACTAAAATTTATTTAACAGATATCCGAAGAACTAAATTGTCCTAATTTATGTAATATGTATTCAGTACAAGTCAGTGTTAGTGCTAAGCTTGGTAAAAATATAATTATGATTGTTTGGACTATTAAATACTTATAAATGGTATCAGTTAACAGTTGGAATGAATATGAACGTAATGCTTCAAAAGATAAAATGCTATTTGATTATTGGAATGATGATTATATTTTTTAATTATTCAGCACATAGTCAACTAAATTATTCCTTAAATTGTTCGGGTGGGTTTTCTTGCAATGGTAATAGTGGAGGAGCTGTGGCGGTTTCTGTCATGGAAAGTCAGCGTACGCTGTCGATTTCAAGCACTACGAATTACAATTTTATTTATGCTCCCGCACTGTTCGGTGCCGATATTTACATCACGGCACTTTCTGGAAATTTAAAGTATGTATCGAATCCTGATTTAGGATGTTCCGCATATGCGCCCAATACTTTCGCTGGAAAAATTGCAGTGATCGATAGAGGTGTTTGTTCTTTTGAATCGAAAGTGTTGAATGCACAAAATGCAGGAGCGCTAGGTGTAATCATTGTGAATAATGCACCTGGAGCACCGTTTGTTTTAGGAGGAAATAATTCGTTAGGTGTTACGATCCCTGCTTTGATGATTAGTCAGAGTGATGGATTAATCATAAAAAATTTGTTGGCGCAACTCGTAGTGGTGCATGGTGCAACACCGCAATATACTTATCAATGGAGTTGTGGAGCAACTACTCCTCAAGTTACGGGATTGAATGCAGGAAATTATGTGGTGACGGTGTTAGCGAATTTCATCGATACGTTAACGTGTGCAACAGAAGTGGCAGCGAATAATCGTTCGGTGGATATCGTTACGAATTCATCTTTGATCAATTGTCCGTTTGAACCCGTTGAATTATCTACATCTGCATTTAATAATGCCATTTCAATGAACGGAACTAACCAGTGGCTTAATCTAAATTCAAACGTTACGAACTTAAATAATGCAAGCTTTACTTTGGAAGCATGGATTAAAACCACATCCGGTTCAGAGGGGATAATAGTTAGTAATAATTCTAATTCGATTTGGGAAGCAGGTGAACGCGCATTTTTTGTGAATGATATTGGTCAACCTGCATTTTCTGGTTTTGATAATGGAAGCATATCTAGCTCTGTAGAAGTTGATGATGGGAATTGGCATCATGTTGCTGTTGTGTGGGATTATACAATTCCTCCTGGCATCGGTAAAATTTATGTAGATGGATTTGATCGTACCGTTTCGATGAATTACACAGCAAGTGCTAGTACTAATATCGGTACATTTAAAATTGGTCGACCCAATTATTCAGCATCCCAAGCGCCCAATTTTTTTGATGGGGATATTGATGAAGTGCGTGTTTGGAATATTGCACGTACCGATTTAGATATCAGAATGGGAATGGTAAATCCTGTAGCATCAAATTCAGCGGGCTTGTTAAGCTATTTTAAGTTCAATGAAACAAGTGGTACGACTGTGTTGAATGCTAGTAATAATTTAGCGAATGGGTCCTTTGTAAATACACCGCAACGAGTAGAAGCATTTTCTTATTTATGGTCGCCTTCGGGAAACACTACCTCTACCATAACAGTGAATATTGCAGGCACCTATTCTGTTTCTGTCAAAGATTATTTAGGTTGTTGGGCTACTAGTCCTCCTGTATCGATAAATATAGTAAATGTGATACCAAACGGTGCAGTGACTATTTGTAATGGAGATTCATTAAAGTTAGATGCTGGTGTAAAAACGAATCCAATTTTTGGTTTCTCAGAAATATTTGATATCGACAACTGGAGTACGTTGCACAGTTCAAATGATAATGGAAGTGTAAACAGCAACAATGTGCCAAGTTCTATTTCGATAACCTCAAGCAATACTAACGCTGGTGGCTTTCCGTCATCTTATATCGATTTTTGTCATGCCATGAATGGAGATGGGATGCTGGAATTTAATTGGTCGTTTTCCAGCATTGATGGACCTCAAAATGATTTCCCTGAAATCAGTATCAATGGAACGCCTTCTTCGATGCCTAATTTTACATACGGTTCTGGTGGACCCATCAACCAAAATGGGATAGCTAGTATTCCTGTTTTAATGGGTCAAAATTTTTGTTTTCGAATGAATACTACCAACAACCAAGGTAACGCGGCATCCATTTCAATTTCTAATATTCGTTTTCCAGATGCTTATACTTCCTATTTGTGGAGTACTGGAGCAACTTCTCAAAGTATTTATGTAAAGAATGCAGGCTCTTATTTAGTAAGCGTAACAAGCAGCAATGCATGCACTGTGAATAGTGCTCCAGTAATGATTACAGTCAATACTAATCCAAAAGTAAATTGGTATTCGGATGCCGATGGTGATAGCTACGGCAATGAAAACATCGACTCAAGCTATTGTTTTCAACCCTTAGGATATGTTTCTAATGCCAAAGATTGTAATGACACTTTAAATTATGTTCATCCGAATACCAATGAAAATTGTTTTAATGGCATCGATGACAATTGCAACAATATTGTTGATGAAGGATGTGGTATGGGTGGCTTTCAATTGAAAATATTAGTAGAGGGGTATTATCAAGGAGGAGGATGGATGATTTCTACACTTTTTAATAATGGCTTACATCCCAATCCAGAGGCAAGTGATTCAATAACTGTAGCTTTGCATGCAGCAGTAAGTCCGTATGCTTTGGTGCAATCAAATCAAGTGGTAATGTATCGAAATGGTTTAGCTATTATTCCATTCTATCCAAGTAGCGGATCCTATTTCATTGTTGTAAAATCTCGTAATGGAATCGAAACATGGAGTAAAACTGCTGTCGTGTTTGATGGAAAGAGCGTGTTTTACGATTTTTCGAATTGAGATAATCTATCCCACTACCGTATTCCATCCAAATTTATCCGGAAGAGCTCCATTGCGCATCGCGGTTAACAATTGTTGCAACTTCATGCAAACACTGTTGCTGTCGTATGGGGGAAGCTCAATCGTTTTTTCTTTGAGACCAATGGCACAGATGGGTGCTGTTACCGCCGCGGTTCCTGCGCCAAATACTTCTTGTAAAATCCCACTTTCGTGAGCTGCTAGAATTTCTTTAGCACTGATTTTTCTTTCTTCTACTGTGATGCCCATCTCTCGAGCCATAATGATAACAGAGTCGCGCGTGACACCTTCTAAAATGGTTTCGGATAGTGGAGGGGTGATAAGTTTACCATCTATTAAAAAGAAAACATTCATGGTGCCCGACTCTTCTATATTTAAATCTTCGCTGAGGTCGGTCCAAAGAACTTGATCAAATCCACTTTCTTTAGCAAGTTGTGTTGCAAAGAATGCGCCTCCATAATTTCCAGCACATTTTGCTGCACCTGTTCCGCCAATAGAAGCACGCCCATATCGATCTTCAATCTTTACACGTAATGGCTTTGGATAAAAAGGCGGAACAGGTCCCGTCATGATGATCATCAAATACTCTTCTGATATTTTTACACCAAATTTTTCTTCCGTAGCGTAGATGAGAGGACGAATGTAAAGTGAACTTCCGTCTTGTTCAGGTACCCAGCCTTTATCAACCTCAACCAAAGCTTTAATACTTTCTTCAAATAATTCAAAAGAAAGTGGTGGCATGCACATCCTTGCCAGAGTACGTTGTAATCGGTCGAAGTGTTTTTTAATTCGAAAGATTGAAATGTTTCCATCTGCCATTTTGAAAGCTTTCATTCCTTCAAAAACACTTTGTCCATAATGCAATGCCAATATGGTAGGCATCATGGGAATAGGACCAAAAGGCACAATGCTGGGTTCCTGCCATGCCCCGTTTTTATAGCGAGCAAGTAGCATATGATCCGACATGTGTTTTCCAAAATCTAGTTCATTGAAATTAACTTCAGATAAAGTACTGTTTGTATTTTGTGTAAATGAAATCTTTGTATTTACGTTCATCTTTTCATTTAATAGTTACTTCTTAAGTTTTATAAAGAAGAAGTAATGTATTCTTTCTTATTTTGTCATTACGCGACTCGTGTTATTTTCTTTCGAAAAAATCGATTTATATAATGCTCTCTTTATTGTTTTATCACTTTTACAGCACGCTTTCCATCCACTTGAATGAAGTACATACCCGTTGGAATTTCAGAAGTAATGATATTGTTGATGCCAATTAATATTGGGAACGTTTGGATGGTTTTACCACATATATCCACTAAACTCCCCATTCCTTTTTCTTTACTGAGAATTTGAATTTCATTTGAAAATGGATTAGGGAATGCATTGATAATATTTTCTTCTCCAATTTCATTTAATGCAGTTACTAGAACAGGTTTTAACCGACATACTGCTACATCTTCATTCACATTTGCTGTGTAGATGGTAGTTCCGGTTAATATAATTCTTCCATCTGCCATCACCGCCATGCCATTGCACTCTTCATTAACACTTGGAATGATGGTTTGTTTTACGTAGGCAAGTCCTCCAAAAGATAGATCTATGCTTCCCAGAGTATCTACTCTTGAAACAAAAAAATTGCTGATGCCGCTTGTATCATCGGAGTATCCAGCTAACAAAATTTTATTGTCAGACTGAACATGTAAATCTGAAACATGATTTGTAAATCCACCAATATTATAAACGTATTTTCCATTAAATCCAAAGTTGGGATCAAACGTTCCATTGGATCTATAGCGAGCAATACCAATATTACTATTAGCTGAAACAAGTTTTCCAGCAATCACAATTCTTTCATTCTGATCAAAGGTTAATGAACCCATCTCAGATGCTGATTGAAAAATGATTGTGGCCATTCCAATACCATTAAAAGTGCTGTCTAAGGCACCCGTTGAGTCAATACGAACGATCATCATATTGGTATCTGACGTTCCTCCAAAAACAATTTTACCATCTGCTTGTATTTTAATTCCACGGCCATAATCAGGATTGCCGTTTGGATTAAACAATAATTTTCCATCTCCACTAAATGTAGTTACTAATTGACCTTGTGGGTTTACTTTGATGATCGCAAAATCATTGTCATTTTGTGAATTGCTAGTTTGAGTAGTTCCTACCGCATAGATATTTCCGTTTGCATCGATATCAAGCGCGTTGGCAACATCAGGTTGATTACCTATACCTAATAAATCTACATATTTTTTTCCATTTCCATTAAAAGTAAGATCAGGATCTCCAGCGGCATCAAGCGTTGCAATTAAAATGTCTTGGCCATTATTTCCTATTCCTGCACTGGCGATTACAATTTTTCCATTAGGGGCAATTTTAACTTTAGGTGTATGGCCTACAACTGAAACTTGATTTGCAATTTTAATAAAGGCAACACCATCTCCACTGAAGGAAAGGTCAAAGCCACCATTAGTATCAAGTCGAACAACACAGATTTCGTAAAAACCAGTACTTGGATTTTTTCCTAATCCAGCCATGACCAATTTCTGATCAGCTTGTAAGTCGCATCCATACATGCGATCAACATTGTTAAAGAATATAAAACTCATTAATCCGTTTCCATCAAAAGTGGAATCTGGAATATAATTATAAGTTTGTGCCTTAAGTTGAAGGCTTCCAAAGAGAACGATAATTATCGTCAGTACGTGGCTAAAGTGTTTTTTCATTTTGTTTAGGGATGTACTACAAAGTACGTGAATTTTTTCCGTTAGCCATCTCTGATATTTTAAATCGAGTAATATGTTGATAGCGTATTGTTTAAGCGGTGGCTTTGTCCTTTTTTGCTCTCGTTTTCCTAAGTAGTATGGATCTGATTTATGACGAAAAAGAGAGATTTTTCATGCTGACTTACACGAATAAGAAACCCCCGACTTTTTGAGGTCGAGGGTTTGACATATTTAAATGAATCAAGAATTATTGAATTCCAATTTTTTCAACACGTGTTCCTTTCTCATTGATGACACGAATGAAATACATCTGCTTCGGTGAATTCGTAAGATCAATTTCACTTTGATATTGAACACTTGTTGCAATATCGTCTTTATAATAAACAACTCTTCCTTGGATGTCGTATACTTCAATTTTTATTTTGCCACTTACTCCAGAAACAGAAATGTTGAATTTACCAGTACTTGGATTTGGCATCACCTGTAATCCAATTTCATTTTTGTTTTCTTCAATACTTGTAATTTGAAAAATGGTTTTGGTTGCAACATCGTTGGACGCGTTAGCATCATCTGTTGAAGTGATCAATGCATGTAATGTATAATCATTTTGCACCAACATGTTCGCTGTTTGAGAGAATGTATGTTCCAAACTATCACCTGGATTTAATGTAATGAACAAGGTATCCGTCACCATTCGTACACCATTCAGGAAATAACTAAAGCGAGGATTTGTCAATGGAACAGATCCTGTATTTCTAACCATCGCTTTTACAATTTCTGCAGCACTCAAAGTAGGTGCGCCAATAGGAGCCGTAATTTTTGTTGCACTTGCATCTGAATAATCCATAAAGCCCTGTGCTGAATCACTACTTTGTACGAGATAAGAATGGATTCGGTAGTAAGGTTCAGTATGGCTTCCTCCATTGTATCCCGTATTTAATAAATTGGTATAAGGCTGAAGTGTATACGCAATGGTTGCATTCGATCCGGGTGTTACATTACCCGTGATGTTGTTGATGATTGGAATTACTTCTTGACCTGGACACCATCCGGCACGACTTAATGTCCATGTGCCACTTTGATTAGAGCAAATATTAGAACCGCAATTTGCTTTCCATAAGAAGTGTGGGAAAGTAGCAGCTCCATTAATATTTAACTGATGCGTCATTTGACTAAATTCTGCCGCATTATTTGTGTTTCCTTGTCCGTGCCCAGAAATTGTCATACGTGTAGCTACTGAATTACTTTTTGGGTCAATAGGAACACTGAAGTTAGGAAGTGTATATGGAATGCCTGGATCACCATAGATATGATAATCCGTACTCCATAATGGTGTAATTTTATTGAAAGGATTTGGAGTGGCGGAAGCAATGAATTCAAAAGTCACATTAAGCAACCAACCCGATGGTCCCCATACTTGAATATAAGTTTGAAGTTTTTGTTTTCCTACCAATAATGATTTGAAATCAGTCACATCAACATTCCAGGGTCCGCATGCTTTTCCGTAGGGAGTAACAAAACGTCCCAATTCATATTCAGATCCATCTTTGAATAGTGATATTTTTCCAGCTTGATCCCAAGGGTCACAACCCGTTGTTGGACAGTTTACAGAGATGTGCATGATGATCTGACTCCATTTCTCTGGGCCTTCAGGGAAGATTACCTCTGCAAATTTTGTTTGTCCATTTCCTGCGAAATCATGTTGTAAGCTATTTACTGCAACTAAGACATTTCCATTTGTAGGTTTGGTTAATATTGAAACTGCATTGTCATTTCGTAGGTCCGCATCGTTAGTGAGTAAAGTGGTAATTGAATAATTCGCAGATGTTATTGCTGATAAATCTTCCACCTTATTAAAGTTCAACGTGTAGGTTTCATTGGGTTGTAAGGTTGCTGTGATCGTATCCGTAAACACTGGACCATTGTTGATGGAATACGAAACGGGGATAAGTGAAAGCGTATTGAATCCGGTATTTTTTATTTTCGCTTTGAGTCGTGTTGCACCTGCAAATGCAATGATGTTATTTGGAGATTCTATTCCAATCACGGTTACATCATTCATGATTTTTTCGTAACCACTTATCCATGCATTTGCTAAAACAAAATTCGTAAGCGTTCCGTTATTTGCATTCGCCGTTGCATCGTTGATGGTTGAGTTTCCTAAGCCTTCATCCATTTTATAATAAGTTGCTAAACCCGACTCTGAACCTAAAAAAGAAGTAGACATGTTGGTGATAATATCGTTTTGCGAACGAGCAATATTCCAAATGCGAACTTCATCAATAGCACCATTAAACGATCTTCCGCTCCAAGTAGGATTATCTCCAATGATTAAATTAACTGGGGAAGGAGACAATGAAGTGGCAGGTGTGCGAGCAATTAATTCACCGTTGATATACAATAATACGTTGCTTCCGTCAAATACTCCAGCAATATGATACCATCTTCCCGTCAACATTACCGATGCAGACGATGCCGATTTCCAAGAGCCATTATCCGAAATCATAAATTCAATACTTCCATTATTTCCACAGCGTAAAACATAGCCGCGGTTGGGAGCATTAACATCTTTCGCTAAAATTGAACCTCCAGAAATACTATTTTCCCAAGTGGTTGCATTTATCCAAGCTTCTACAGTCATAGCAGTGGTTGGATTTAATGCAGTCGCATTGGAAATTATTATTTTATCATCTACACCGTCGAAATTAATTCCGAAATTAGTTCCTACGGCAAAGTTGCTTACTGTTTTAACGATGGTATCATTGGCTGGTGTCACATCTCCCACTAATCCAGTATACGTTTTTACCGAGTAGTTTTGATAGGTTGAAAGATCGGCAGTTTGTGTAAAGGTATATGTGTAAGAGCCAAAGGGAGGTACTGGAGAGGAAACCGTTTCGGTAACCGCAGGATTATTTCCAATCTTATAACTTACAGGAAAACCGCTAATAGGATTGGTGCTGTAATTGTTGATGGCAACACTCACTTGTTCTGCATTCGTTAAGTTAAAATTTGAAACGGGAGAAACTAACGTCGACGCACCTACGTCAGGACTACTTAAAGTACAGGTATAATCGCCAGAAATCCACACATTGGGAATCGAAGCGTTTATTATTAGTCCATTATTTCCGCCAACCACTGAATTTATTGCAGCCGTTGTTCCTGTGGTGGCATCCAATTTCCAATAACCTACTAGCCCTGGCTCCGTACCCGTCAAAGAAGAGCAAATGGTACTCGTAATTTCACTTTGTGTGCGACCATAATTCCAAAAACGTACTTCATCAATTTGTCCGTCAAAAGATCTTCCATTCCAACCCGGTGATTCACCAATGTCTAATAAACCTTGTGAAGGCACCATGCCACCTGCATAAATAGTGAGTCCACGCAAAACACCATTGATGTAAATCATCACGGAGTCGCCGGAGTATACACCTGCAACATGATACCATGTACCGGTTTGCATGATGGGTGCTGACGTTGCCGTTACCCAAGTACCTGCAATGCTTAAATTAAATTCAGCAGTTCCGTTTTCTGCAGCTCGTAAATCGAAACCGTTATTTTGTCCAACATTATTTCCTGTGCTAATCACAGATCCTTTGTAGATAGGTGTTTTCCAAGTATCGGCGTTTATCCACGCTTCAACTGTTACTGCTGTGGCGCCTTGTATTGCAGCATACGACGTGACACGCACATAGTCGTTGGCTCCATCCAGGTGGAGATGGTTTTGAGAATTTGCTTGCTGGCTATTGAGAAATAGCAAGACGATGGAGATGGCTTTTATGTAGATTGTTTTCATGTTCTGGGTAGATGGTAATGTAGGCTGAAATTATTTTTGGATTATTAATTTTTTTGTGGTCGATTCTGTTCCTTTGGTAATGCGTACAAAATAGCTTCCGTTTTCAACGGATGGAATTGCAAAAATTTGTTGTTCATTGATTTCATTCCATTGTGCAATAAGTTTCCCTGACAAATCAAAAAGTTGAACGTTAACATCGGAAATATTTGTAAGAGTGAAATTTTGTTGAGCTGGATTCGGTTGTAAAGAAATTGATTTACTCCAAGCTGGTTCAGGTGCTATCGATGCAATGGCCGTACTTCCTACACCAATGCAATAAAATTTATTTTGTAAATTGACTCCTGTAAATTTTACAATCGTTCCATTGGCAAGAAGCGAAGATGCAGCCGCAGCTGGCGTGAAGGATTGCGAAGAAGAATCACGAACTAACAAAGTATAATTTTGTAGAGGTAAATTTTTATCGAGTGAATCACTTCCTCCTGCTGCCGTGGAAAGATTAAAAAATAAATCAGCAGCTATGTTTCCTCCTTTGTTGAAATACCATTCTCTGCTTGTTCGTTTAAAATCAATGGGTGCTGTTGCGGGTAACCAAGAAGTAGATACACCCGCTGAATCATTATGCCCGTAAACAGCATAATCAAATGCTTTAGGTTGAATATTGGCGATAATATTTAATCCGTGAGTGGCAGTAACGTAGTTGTACAAAGTTGCATCTTTTCCAAACCATACTCCGTTAACATCGGTCTTGTCATACATCAAATCATTTCCTACTGCTGCATAGGAAGATGACCACGACCAATAAGCTGCCGCTGGACTAATCGTTCCGTTATTTCCATTGCCAGTTACATCGGGAAGAAGTCCGCCAGTAGTTTGATTAAAATCGTAATAGGCTACTAAGTTTTGCTCACTGCCCAAGAGCTGTTTATGCATAGTCGATTTAATTTCTGATTGTGTACGAACTACGCTCCATAATCGAACTTCATCAATTTGTCCGAACGTTTGGAAATTGCTCAGGTCCCATGGAGCAACACCAATAACAAATGGATTACTACTGGTTGCAATCGCATTGCTGGTTAGAGGAAGGCCGCCAACTTGTTCTCCGTTTACATAACAAAGCATTTGTCCGCCTGATCCAAATGTAGTTGCATAATGAACCCATGCCGAATCAACAGGAGTACTACCAGCTTGAATCGTATTTAATCCCGGATTCCAAATCTCCGAATAATTTTGTCCGAGTTGCACACCCATCAAATAACCATTGGCGAAAGAGGGAGTAACTTTACCCATTAGTTTCTGATTCCAAGTGGAATTATATAAACGCACCCAAACTTCCATCGTCAATTCGTTACCCGTATTTAAGATATTATTAGTACCACAATCAAAATAAACAGGCGGTTGTGTTCCGGCATTCCAACTCGGATAATCTATTTCAAAACTATTTCCAGCAGGTGTTTGCCCATTGCTATTGGTTAAAAATAAGATGGATAAAAGGAGGAGAGAGAGATTGAGTTTCATGAATTCTAATAAGATTTTGTGTAGGTAGATGGGTTTGGCGCGAAATCCAAATTGGAGTGGTGAAGTCGCTCCTCGAAAGTAGTAAAAACAAGTCAATTCGAAAAGTTTATTTTTTAGTTACACTATTGATACTGTAATCATTAAATCAATGAAAAGTGGAGAGCCTGTATTTTGTTTGTCGTTTCGCTCTATCATTGTAAATTAAAAAGTAATTCTAAGGGCATAAAAAATAGAACCATCATTGCTTTTTTACCCATTCATAAGCAGGGTCTATTCCATTTAAAAAGTCTGAATAACTGGTTTCAAATAATACATCCGGTTTCAATGAATTGGAATCATCATCCGTTCTTTTAAAGTATTTTGTTGAATAAGTGACTGCGATTCCAGAATTCGGCAATTTGAAATTTTGCACTTGCCCAAAGTGATTGGGCTTTCCTGATGTTTCTTCACCAATGAATATAGCATTTGTCAATCGTTTAAAATCCATTGCGTTTAAAATTGCAGATGAAAATGTGTTTCGGCCGATGATAACGTATAATTTTATGTCTGGATTTTTACGTAGGTGTGCAGCCAATTTTTCAATTAATTCAGTTCCTTGAGGTGAACTACCACCTCCGTTTAATCGAATATCAAACACAATTTTTTTGACGGACTCATAAGTTAAAGTTCGAAATATCTTCTCTTCAAAGGATGCAAAGGTCGGCATCTTCTCTGCATTTTCTGCTTTTCCAAATTGCAATTCCATTTCTTTGCTCCAACATTTGTTGTATTGAATATAGTAAATTAACTCTTTTTCTTGATAGGTCTCATAAAATAAGGATCTTTCATTTAAGTAACATAGCGGAATTTGATCTGGAATGATTTGCTTTCTATTTTCTCTAGTTAATTCTCCAGGTAGAATGGTGTGATTTTCAATTTCACCTTTTTCGTTTTTTAATCCCAAAACAATTTCTTCTCCTTGTGCAAAGCCGAAATAGTGCAGAAGTTGAATGCATATAAAGAAGTTAGGAATATTTTTTTTTAACATAGCTTGGTTATCGACGGTAAACAATGTACTCAAACTATCTACAATGGTAGCGAAGGGAATTCCATTAATGTTAACTATTTGTTTTCCTAAAATTGCACTGTTCTCGGGGGTGGTGTGCAAAATGTAAAACCCATTTCTAAACCAATTGGCTTTAACTGGCAGTATTTTATCTTTCTCAAGAAGTTGATAAAAATTGAGATTTGTATGTGAATCCCCAAAACTGGCAATTAATTGTTGCAACTTTATCGCAATTGCGAAATCAGATAGCGAGTCTTTATTTTTTTTAATGTTTTCGAGCCCAGATTTAAATTCCTTTTTTGATTTCTTCGTAAAAAAATCAAAATGCCTATAGGGTAATTCTTTGGCAAGGTAGTCGATGTCCATATTCCAATCTATTCTACCAAGATCTTGTGAAAAACTTGGTTGAAACAGAAGCAAAAAAAAGATATGTAGTAAAATTGGTTTCATTTTTATAAATATTTCAGTATTTTCTCAGGTTGAATCGAATGATGTGAATCGCGATACACTACTTTTTTATCTTTGATGACAATGATTTGTGGAGATTGATGGGTAATGCCGAATTCATCGGATATAAAATTAGATATAGCACGATATTGTAATAAATCCAAATAATTGAATTCGGATTTTTCTGCAAGCAAACTCGAGCCATCGGCTAACCTTTCTTTTGCATATGCACTAATGCCGCAACTCAGACTATCTTTGAAAATAATTTGTGTTTTAAGTACAGAAGCATCAATTATTTTTCGAACATCATCTTCACTCGTAATCGTTTTCCAGTTTTTCATATTATCTAATATCTAAAATCCAATATTTAATCGCGAAGCCTCGCGACTGAGTTCTGAATTCTATATTCTGTATTATCCCGATAGCTGTAGAGAATTAATTCTGAATTCTGAATTCTGCATTCTGAATTAATTCGAATCCCACCATACTTTCGTCCCGGCCACATCCGCACCTTGATTCGTTAGCGCTGCATTATAATTCGTCGAATTTAAATTTCCTTCTGTCGGAGGATAAGTAAGTCGGTTAGGAAATACATTGGTGTTGATAGGATTGCCTGAGTAATTAGTATAAGTTGGAAATCCAGTCCGGCGATATTCTGCATAGGCTTCGTAACCGTTTTGGAATGTGAATGAAATCCATTTTTGAGTGATGATGTTTTCTTGATTGACCGGCGGAAGTGAGGCAACGTAATTCGTAATTTGTCCTGCCGTGATTCCCGATCCGGTGTACGATTGTATATTGGCCGTCACCCCATCTTCGTATAACTGTTGCGCATTACCGCTCCACCATCCGTTCAATGCAGCTTCGGCTTTCAGGAAGTTTACTTCAGCAGCACTCATCAACATACCGGGCGCATCTTGTTTTAAAAACCAAGTTCCTATTTTGGAAACATCGGATGCATCGGTATTGTAGTTCCCCCAGATGGATGAGTTGGACGGAACTAAATTAGGTACACCTTCATAATCGGGGATGCCGATAATAATGGATTCAGTAGTGACTTGTGCAAATACTCCGATGCGCGGATCGTTCGTTGATTTTAATTTGTCAATTAAAAATTTGCTCGGATACGTTCTTCCACCACTTTGTCCACTTTGTATTAAATCGTACAAAGGATTGCGAATTTCTCCATTATAACGAAAGATGGCGTTTTCGCTGTTTGTAGAAATGAACGATGCACTTTGTAAAGCTGCAATTTCTTGTTGTGCTTTGGTTGGATTTACAACACTCATGCGCATCGCTAAACGTAGACGCAGTGAATTGGCGAAGTTGGTCCACTTGGTAATGTTGCCCTGATAAAT
>JANOPQ010000026.1:0-26830 GCA_031421935.1 Bacteroidota bacterium
ATGGGTCCTTTTGAGTTGATGGATTTAATTGGTAACGATATCAATTATACGGTAACCGAAACCGTTTGGACACAAATGTATTTTGATGCACGTTATCGCCCTTCGCTCATTCAGAAAAAGATGAAAGAAGCTGGCAGATTAGGTAGAAAATCGGGTAGAGGATATTACGAGTATGGAGACTCCGCTGTTGTTCCTGCGCCTCAAGAAAATGTGGTGTTAGGTGAATATATTTTCATGCGCGTCATCAGCATGCTCATCAATGAAGCAGTAGATGCACTGTATTTAAAAATTGCGTCTCGCGATGAATTAGATCTGGCCATGACCAAAGGCGTAAATTATCCAAAGGGGTTATTGAAGTGGGCTGATGAAATTGGAATAAATGTAATTTTATCAACGTTGGATGGATTGCACAAAGAATATGGCGACGATCGTTACCGTGCTTCCATCTTCATGCGAAAAATGGCGGTTGATAATTTGAAGTTTTATAAGTGATTCAGCAATTGAGTGAGAAGTTTTAGTTTTTATTTAACAGAAAATCATACTTCATAATGCTTCGTGCTTCCATTTCCTCTCCCATAGGTTGGCTCAACATTGAAGCAACAGATTGGTCCATCATCGCTTTGTATTTTACCTCGAAGCCGCATGAAGAGCAAAGTGATCATCCACTTATTCTGGAAGCGAAATTACAATTGCAATCTTATTTTGATGGATCGAGTAAGGAATTCAAACTGCCACTCGATCCTCCTGGGACTGCGTTCCAGCGTCAGGTTTGGGAGGAATTGAATAGTCTTCCATACGGACAAACTACTACTTACCTAAAATTAGCTAAGTCATTGGGTGATGAAAATAAAGTACGCGCAGTAGCAGGTGCGAATGCTGCTAATCCTATAGCAATCGTAATTCCATGCCATCGGGTGATAGCGGGTAATGGACAACTTACTGGCTACGCATGGGGTTTAGATCGTAAAGAATGGCTCTTGCAACATGAACAAAATAGAGAGCAGTTGAAGTTGTTTTAGTGGAATGAACTCTAAGTTTGAACTTTGCTTTTCGAGAAAATTTATCGTAGCGCAGCCTTAGCGCCTCCGCGCCTCTGCGAGAAACTTTAGCATAGCGCAGCCTCGGCGATAAAAAATTGCGTAGAGCTAGACTAAGCACAAACAGAGCTAAAAACTATGTGAGTTCCGATAGTTGGAAACTGAATAGTTTGGTTTCCCCTTATTTCCTTATTTTTGTCGAAATTTAATCTCTATGCCTGATCAAAATAGTCTTCCAAAACGTGTCGTCGATACCATGATGAACAAAGACTATTTTAGTCAATGGCTCGGCATTGAAGTGTTAGAAGCGGATTTTGGCAGATCGGTTTTAAAAATGAAAATCAGAAAGGAAATGTTAAATGGTTTTGGAATTGCTCACGGTGGAATTTCTTTTTCGTTTGCCGATAGTGCCTTAGCTTTCGCATCAAATAGTCACGGACAAAAATCAGTGTCCATCGAAACATCCATTAGTCATACAAAATCATTAATGGAAGGAGATGAAATAATAGCTACTGCAACCGAGTTGAGTCGATCGAATAAAATTGCAGTATATTCCATTTCAGTCACCAATCAACAAAACGAAACCGTTGCGCTATTTAAAGGCACCGTTTACAGGACATCTAAACTTTGGTTTCCCGAGGAAGCATAAAATAGTATTAAAGAAATTTGAATAAAATGAAAGATGCATATTTAGTTTCAGGAGTGAGAACTGCGATTGGAAATTTTGCTGGAACATTAGCCGCCGTACGTGCCGATGATCTGGCTGCACATGTGTTGAAAGGGTTGTTGGAGAAAAATCCATCCTTAAATCCCGCTGCTATCGAAGATGTTCTTTTAGGATGTGCTAATCAAGCTGGAGAAGATAATCGTAATGTAGCTCGTATGTCGGTGCTGTTAGCAGGATATCCTATCTCTGTTCCAGGTGAAACGATTAATCGTCTATGCGCTTCTGGCCTTTCTGCTTCTGCTGCTGCTGCCCGTATAATTAAAACGGGTGAAGCAGATGTCATTGTTGCCGGTGGTGTAGAGAACATGACACGAGGACCCTGGGTGATGTCGAAAACAAGTACTCCTTATGGACGCGATGCACAATTATTCGATTCGAGTTTTGGGTGGCGGTTTGTGAATCCATTGATGAAAGAAAAGTTTGGTGTGGAAACAATGGGGGAGACTGCGGAAAATTTAGCAGTTCGTGATACCATCTCAAGAGAAGATCAAGATCAATTTGCTTTGTGGTCGCAACAAAAAGCGAAGAAAGCGAATGAGAGTGGTCGATTCGAAAAAGAAATTATTCCCATATTCATCCCCGTTAGGAAAGGCGAAGCACTTCTTTTTTCAAATGATGAATTTGCAAAACCAAACACAACATTAGAAGGATTAGCTAAACTACGTCCAGCATTTAATAAGCAAGGAACAGTAACTGCAGGTAACGCAAGCGGATTGAATGACGGTGCTGCTGCTTTATTGTTTGCTTCGGAAGATGGATTGAAAAAACATCAATTGAAACCATTAGCTCGGATATTAGCTGCTGCTGCTCACGGTGTAGAGCCTGGTATCATGGGAATAGGTCCAGTAGAAGCAGCGAATAAAGCGATTCGTTTGGCGGGTATCACTTGGAATGATATTGATATTATAGAACTGAATGAAGCTTTTGCAGCACAAAGTTTAGCTTGCATTCGTGCTTGGAATATTGCAGATAATGATACTCGAATTAACCCTAACGGAGGTGCGATAGCGTTAGGTCATCCTTTAGGAATGAGTGGTGCTCGAATTTTACTTTCTGCTGCGATTGAATTACAACTTCAGCAAAAAAAATATGCCCTAGTTACGATGTGTGTTGGAGTAGGGCAAGGGTATGCAATGGTGATTGAACGATGTTAAGTCTGCGGAATTGAATTCTCTGGAACTAAGGGAATAGAAAAGCCAAAAGTAGACCCTTCACCTTTTTTACTGGTCACCCAAATTTTTCCACCATGGTTTTCAATTAATTTTTTCGCAATGTTTAAACCAAGTCCAGTACTGATTTCGCCTGCGGTACTTCGAACGCTTGTTTTAGTGAATGCATCAAAAACTTTCGCTTGCTCTGAATCAGGAATTCCTTGCCCTTGGTCGGTAACCTTAATCACGACTTGTGCATCAATGATGTCGGCAGTAACTTCTACCGAAGTTTCGGGATGTGAAAATTTAATGGCATTGGAGATTAAATTGATTAATACTTGGCTTAGTTGTTCCTGATTTCCGTGAATGGTCTTTATGGAATCTCCAATGCTAAATCCTAAATGAATATTCTTTTTGTCAGCATTATTCTTGGTTTGATTTACACAAGAAAGGATGAAGTCTTTAGCACTGAAATCAGCTTGCTTTCCCATCATTTCACCTGATTCAATCCTAGAAACATCCAACAAATTGTCTAATAATTCCATCATTCCTCTGGAAGTATTGATAATAATTTTTAAATAGTTTTTATGATCTGCACTCAGAGAAATTGCTGCTTCATCTTCAATAAAATTGGCGAAAGTGATAATGTTTCCCAATGGATTTCGAAGATCATGCGAAGCCATTCCTAAGAAGTAATTTTTTTCCTCATTGAGTTTATTGAGTTCAGTATTTTTTTGCTCTATTTCAATTTGCTGAGAATAAAGTTGTAAAAGCATGTTTACTTTTGCACACGTAATGTCCGTGTCTAAGGGTTTGAAAAGATAATCGATAGCACCTTCTTCCAATCCTTTCAGCATGTATTTTTTTTCCTTGCTGATAGCAGTGACAAATACAATGGGAGTTTTTTTAGTTCTCTTGGTCGATTTCAAAATGTTAGCGACTTCAAATCCATCCATCTCCGGCATTTGAACATCGAGCAAAATCAAGGACAAATCTTCTTGGAAAGCAATTTTTAATGCTTCTTCTCCAGAATTTGCTTGAAAAATTTCACGATCATCTTGTGCTAGGATGCATTCCAAAGAATAGAGATTCTCAGGTCTGTCATCAACAATTAGAATTTTGTGTTTCATATATTAATTAAATATTGAATAAACTTATTGTACTAAATATTGATAAATATTTTGACCGGAGTCTAATAATTTTAGTTGTGCATCTGCAATTCCTTCAAGCGACTCGCAATTCGATAGTCCAATATATCCTCCTTTGCAAAGCGAGTTTTTCATGGCTTCCACCAATTTTTGTTGATGGAAGTTTTGATAGTAAATCAACATGTTTCTGCAAATGATGATATCGAATTCATTAAATGGATGATCCTTTCCTAATTCATGTTTTGCAAATTGTATTTGATTTAGAATGGATGTTTTTAATACTGCACTTTCTCCATTTAAATTAAAGTATTCGGTTAAATGATGTTTCCCCCCAGCGATTAAATAGTCACTAATGGTAGATTGAATATCTTTAATAGAAAGTACTCCTCTCTTAGCATCGGTAAGCGCTTTTCTATTGATGTCAGTAGCATAAATTGTGCATCTGTCGAGAATATTCTCTTCTTTCAATAGAATAGCCAATGAATAGGCTTCGGACCCGTTCGAGCATCCCGCATGCCAAATACGAATTCCTCTTTTTTTATGCTGTAGTGCTTTAACTAATTGAATTGCTTTTCTGAAGAAGGAGGGTTCACGGAACAAACGAGTATAAGTGATTTGCAATTCTTTCTGCAACTCCAGTGTAATATGGGGTTGATTTATTACTAAATCGCGTATCATACTCGGATGGTCAATACCTTTCTTTTGGAAATAGTGAGCTAGCCTTCGTTCTAAGTAGAGCTCGTGGTAGCCATCAAGATTAATCGCGTAAAGTTCTTTTACGATTTTCTTGATTTCAAGGTCAGTTTTTGAAAATGCAATGGTTTCTATCATTGGAAGAAGCTGTTTAACATTTCATAGAGTGAATTACCTTGTATGGGCTTTGTGATGTGGCAGTTTAATCCTTTTGATAAACTAATCTCTCGATCACCTTTCATTGCTTTTGCTGACACGGCGATAATTGGAATTTTGGATATGTTTTCTATACTTCGTATTTTTTGTGTCGTTTCGTATCCATCCATTTCTGGCATCATGATGTCCATAAGTACCATGTCGGTTTGTGGATTTTCAATTAAGAATTGAATAGCTTTATCACCACTTGTAACGGAATGTATATCCATGCCGTGTACTTCTAAAAGTGACGTCAGTGCAAAAATATTTCGTTCATCATCATCTACTACTAATATTTTCTTTCCTTGATATGAATTTTGTCTAAGCGGAAGAGTTACTTTACGATTACGTATTTTTTGCTCTTTCACCGATTGAAGGAAAAGTGTAGTTTCTTCCATTAAAGAAGCTTCGTTTTGCGAGTTTTTATTGATGTAGCTGCTGGCGTAATTTCTTAGGATGGTTTTTTCATTGTTGTTTAAAATTCGTGAACTATAAACAATAACTGGTATGGAACTTAATGTGGGTTCTTCTTTAAACTTTTTTAAGAGCTGTAATCCATCTGAATCAGGTAAATTGAGATCTAATATAATACAATCATAATTTCCCTTTGCCAACTGTTCAACACCTTCTTTACCGGTTTCAGCAATCTCACAAGAAACTCCTTTTTTCTTGAGCATTTGTCGAATGATTAAACTTTGTGCAGGAGAATCTTCGATTACCAACA
Organism: Bacteroidota bacterium; assembly: GCA_031421935.1. GTDB lineage: Bacteria > Bacteroidota > Bacteroidia > AKYH767-A > OLB10 > JAJTFW01. The sequence continues at coordinate 5,676 of JANOPQ010000026.1, forward strand.
CTTTACTATGACTATCTAGTGATTCTTTGAGTTGGCTAAAGAGCTTGGAAATATCTGATTTGTTGTTGGGTTTTTCTACCCATGAAACTAAAGGCAGTGACATGTTTTCATCATCAGATTTTACACTACTCACCACGTGTACTGGAATATGAGAAATTTCTTTATTCTCTCTAATTCTGTTTAGGATGCTCCAGCCATCAATCCCTGGCAATTTCATATCCAGCATAATTGCATCGGGCTTTGTTTTGCAAATACGGATATATCCAGTGTCACCTCGATGGCAAACTTCTGTTTTGAAACCTTCCGCCATAGCCATTTTCTCAAGTGCTAATGCATAGTCGGCATCGTCCTCAATAATTAATATAGTTTTGGAATTATTGGTTGCTAAATGCTGAGTGGTGGTCCCAATTGGAATCTCTATGGTAAACGTACTTCCTTGTCCTAATTCACTTTCTACAGTAATTTCTCCTCCTAACAATGTTGCTAATTCTTTGCTAATACTTAAACCTAAGCCCGTCCCTCCAAATTTTCTGCTGGTAGAGCTATCCACTTGTTTGAAAGATTCAAAAATTTGATTGAGCTTTTCTGTTGGAATACCAATTCCAGTATCCATTACATTGAATACGATGCTATTTGATTTTTCGGAAATTTCAAATCGAATCAGACCCTCTTTAGCAGTAAATTTAATGGCATTTGATAATAGATTTTTTAATATTTGAGCAACCCGCATGGCATCGGAATTTACGACAAGATGAGATGGAGTAGTATTGTTCACTTCAAGATGTATTCCTTTGTGCCTTGCAATTTCATTGATCTCACTCATTAAAGTTTGGATGAATGGATTGATGAAAAATTCTTCTTTTTCTATTTCGATTTTACCAGCTTCAATTTTTGATAAATCTAAAACATCATTTATGAGATGAAGTAAATCGGTCCCTGATTTATGTACCACACTAGCAAATTCTACTTGCTTTTTGTGCATATTGCTGTCTTTATTTTCTGACAAAAGTTTGGAAAGAATGATAATACTATTCAATGGTGTCCGCAATTCATGACTCATGTTGGCCAAGAATTCTGATTTGTATTGACTAGCACGCGCTAATAATTCGGCTTTCATACTTAAATCAAACTTTGTATTTTCTAGCTCTTTGTTTTTATTTTGTAATTCGGCAAATTGTTCTTCTAATTGATGAGCTTTAATAATGAGTTCCTGATTCTTTGTTTCTAACTCATTGGAGTTTTTCTGCAAATGCTGCTTAGAGATTTGAATTTCCCAGCTTTGTTTACTTAATTTTCGAATTGAACTTTGTAGTTCTTGATCTCGTTGTTCAAGTTGCTTGTTTAGTTTTTGTGAATGATCAAGTAAAAGTTGTAATTGATCTTCAGAGCGCTTTTGTTCAGTGATATCTAGACAAATTAAGATATGTCTGATGATTTCACCATTCTCATCATGAACCGGAGAGGTGCTCAATAATGTCCATATTGGTTCCTTCTCCTTTGTATAAAGTATAGTTTCATAGGATGTTACTTTCCCGCGTAACATTCTTTCCTTAGCTTTATCGTTGTTTTCATTATTAGTCAGTATTCCATTCATGAGTTCAAATGGAGAAATGCTCTTTATATCTTTTGATGAAAATCCCATCGACTTTTGAAAATGTTTATTTGCCCATTCAATGGTAAGGTCTTTGGAAAGTATTAAAATGCTATGTTGAATGGTACTTGCAACAATGGCTAAAGTTTGTTTCTCATTTAAGTTTTTCTTTAATTCAATTTCATTGTTTTTCTTTTCGGTCATGTTAATGGCTGAAATTACAGCACCACTCACTACTCCGTTTGTTATTATTGGATTGAATTTTATGTCAAAGTATTGTTTAGAATTTTTTAAGATGATACTAGTGCTTAATTCTAGCTGTTCGTTTTTTAGTACTCTTTTGTAATATAAACTCCATGGAATCGGTTCTCCTGTGTTCTTACTTTGCTTGTCCATCAAATTCAAATGCATTCCGAATTCTACTTCAAATCCATAAACGTCCTTAAAGAAGTCATTAAAAGCTTTATTGAATTGTGTAATTCTGAAGTTTTTATCAATTTGCCAAATTGGATCTCTCAGATTGCTAATTAATGATTGTAAGCTTGAATTATGCTCAGCTGTTTTTCTAGTGGAGATACTGTAGAGTTTGTAAAAATAATAGACTATGTACATGGTCATAAACAAACTAATCATCATGGATAGTGAATAATTTACTTTGTTAATTTCTCTTTCTGGATGAATATCCGGAATGATTTTTACATCATCATTTGTGCAAACCAACAGTAAAAAAACAGGTAGAGTAGTTAAGATCGCCATCTGCAATTTTTCCTTGTCATTAAAGAATAGGATAGTGCCTGCTGCCAACGGAAAGAAAAAGTAAAAAACACCTGTATCGGTATGATTGGTGATGTGTAAATAGTAAAGATAAAGGCCTCCGCATATAAGAAATATATTTCTGGATAGGGAATAGTATTCTCTTCTAAACAAAGCAATGACTCCCAGCATAAATGCAGCGGCCCTTAAATTGTTGTATAGTCCTTGTGGATTTTGTGTGAGATGACCAGTTACCGCATAAATTATGGTGACAACTAAAGTCGCTAAGAAAATTCTATATAAAAGGTTGAGTCTTCTTTTTTCCGAATTGGAATATTCAACATTTAAATGAGGATAGGCAATATTATTTAACAAGTTCTTCCACATAGCAAACCAAGCATTTTTTAATACGCATTGTTTACGGCCTTATCTACCTATGGTTTTCAATTGAAGTTTCTCCCTTGTAAGTTTTGAGCGTTATTTAGCTTTTGATGTAACATTTGATCATTTTAACCTCTATTTAAGCTTTTATGGTGAGTTTGATAAAGTAAATTTATTAAGTCGAAATTAATCATAAATAGTTAATAATAAATGATTTATGTAGACTTAATTAGAGATTCAACTTTTCAATATGGATAGTTAATGTCTAATTTAAAGATTCGGGATAGCAAAATAAATTAATTGCTACTTGTAAGTTTTTTCATCTTTAGTTCAATTATAAAGCAATTGAGATGAAGAAATGCAATTACATCGATTAGGCAATTGAAATGTTAGAATGGATAACCGATTCCAAAATTGTAGGTGATATTATTGAAATTCTGCGATTTTAAAACCCAGCGATCATCCAATGGTTGTTTCGGATCTCGTACTTGAATAGCTCCATCTAATCGAAGTATAAAAAAAGTGAAATCAAATCGAATTCCCACTCCAGTACCAATAGCCATTTGATCTAAAAAAGTATTGGTTTTGAAAACGCCAAGGTTATTATCTCCATAAGATTTCCATAGCCATATATTTCCGGCATCAATAAATGTAGCTCCTTTTAATTTTCGATATATATCAAATCGGTATTCAATATTTGTAGTGATTTTCAAATCCCCAAATCGCTCAAAGTAATCTTCTTTTACATTGCTTCCAGGACCTAAATTTCGTGTTCTCCAAGCTCGAATATCATTAGGACCACCTGCATAAAAGCTTTTTTCAAAGGGAAGCTTAAGGGAATTACCATACGGCAAACCAAATCCCATTGCAATGCGAAAAACAGCAAGCGCATTGGATAAATTGATCGGTTTATAAAAACGAAAATCAAAATCAGGGCGCAAGTATTGTGCGAAATTTACATTAAATAATTTGGAAGGAAGTGTATCAACGATTCGCTCTCCTTCAATTCGCTTTGCTAAGTAGATGGTGTTGCCTGCAAATTCTAAATTAATGCGAAAGAAAAAATACTTCCTTCGATTACTTAAATCTTGATTGTTGAATAGGTAGCTGATTCTGCCATCCGCAATGAACTGATTGGAATATCCTAAAATAATCGTTGGGTCTTGCAGATTTTCAAGCTGTAGTTGAAAAGCAGGATCAAGTTGTACATTGATGTAATTTATTTCAGCAGGGTAGAAATAGAATCGATTGTACTTTGTGGTTTTCTTAGTGTAGAAATAAGAGAGGTTGACCAACTGTCGGTAGTATTCTGGGCGATTTTGAATATTGAAACTAGCCGATATAGAAGTGGTTGGATTACTTACATGTTTCGGGTAACGAATATTAAATGGCCATAACCCGCGTGGAAATGTTAAAGAAAATTCCGGACCGATCTCATAAGCGTTAAATAGTGCAAGCTGTCGTGTTGTTTCATAAGTAGTATCTCCAAAATTTTGTTGAATCTCTAGTCCTCCCTTAATCTTTAATGTGAGGGTTTCGGCTCCTTTAAAAATATTTTTGTTTTTGTAAACTAAATTTCCTGCTATTCCAAAATTTCCACCGCTGTTGGTACCTTCAGCTTCCGCTTTAAATTCCTGTCGAGCCTGTGGCGATAGTAAAATATAACAACGCAATGGAGTAAGAGAATCTCCAAGCTGCATTTCTAATATTTCAGAACGAATATTAACAAATCGAAAGATGCCCAAGTCCGAGAGACGACGATAGGTGAGGTCGAAATTTTCTTGTGCATAGAGAGAATCTTTTTTAATAAAGATATGCTCCACTAAATGCTTTGCATTCTGACTGTACTGTAATTTACCTGTGGAAATGAAAATCATATTTTCTGTATAGGTGGTGTCTTTTAACAAACCACTCGTGTTAAGTATTGGGTCGTAATCCACCTCTACATATACTTCTTTAATAAAACATTTTTGATGATTTATCTTTTCTGTAACTCCTGTTGAATCCTTGTTTTTTGATTGTGGATTTGTGATGACCATCCATAAATCAACTTGATTACTCATTAATGAAGAATCAATATCAAAATAAATGTATTGGGAATTGAAATTAAAATATCCTAAATTCCTAAGACGAATCGTAACTCGGTTGAGTTCGCTTTGCAATAAGGAATTGGAAAATCTTTTTCCAGATGAAATAAGTGATGGGGTAGGATCCTTTAAAATGAGATCACGAATTACAGAATCTTTTATTTCATATTTAATGTTTCTAATTTTGTAAGCTTCACCTGATTTTATTTTATAATAAACTTTTGCTTTCTTTCTTTTATAAACAGTACTGTCTTTTATGGAGACATTGAAATAACCATTGTTTTCAAATAAGATTTTTATTTGCTCCCTCGACTTAAGTGTTAAGCTCGTATCAAGCAATACAGGCTCCTCCCCAATTGCGCTTTTTACCCACTTTTTAAATTTAGTTTCTTTACCAAGTGTAGCTAGGTTGTAAACGCCTAGATGAAATCGAAATACTCCCAATATTTTCCGATTCGGTTTTTGCTTAAAAATAGAATTGACGCCTTCGTTATATTCTGTTCGGTTGGTTTTAATTATATTTTTGTCGAGTAGATGTTGCCCTTCAGGTATTGTCTTAAATACATTGCAACTGCTAGTAAGTAGCGTTGAAATCAACATAAATGTTGCTAGGGCGGTAAAATGAAGTCTTCCTTTCGTCATAATGCGACGGATGTAAAAGTACAATTAGAAACGTATATTTGGTCATGTTATCAAAAGCACTTATTAAACAAATTCGTTCATTACAATTCAAGAAATTTCGAGATAGTGAGCAGTTGTTTGTAGTGGAAGGTCCAAAAATGTTAGCGGAATTGATCAGTTCTCCAAAATGGAAAATAGATCAAGTATATTCTACGGATGAATTTTTGGTTGAAGAGATCTGCCCAACCGCCCCATTTTCTATCATTAGTGAAAGGGAATTGGAACAAATTTCCGGATTATCAACGCCTCATAAAGTGTTGGCAACTGTGCATTATGAAGCTGAAAAAGGGGATAGAATGAACATTTTTTCTGGATTTCATGTTTTGTTAGATAGAATTCAGGATCCTGGAAACTTAGGTACCATTATTCGAATAGCTGATTGGTTTGGGGTAGATGGGTTGGTTTGCTCATCTGAATCGGTTGATTTTTATAATCCAAAGGTAATACAAGCCAGTATGGGTAGCGTATTTAGAATTCCAATTCAGTATGTAAACCTCTCTAGTTTCTTAAAAGAAAATGCGAAATCGGCGAAAATGCCTGTTTATGCAGCCATGTTAGAAGGGGAAAATCTTTATGGATCTAAAATCCCAAAGGATGGATATTTGTTGATGGGTAATGAAAGTAAAGGAGTGGATGATCTTCTTAATGAATTTATAACCAATAATCTACATATTCCAGCAGGCAAATCCATCGGCCCACAAGCCGAATCCTTAAATGTAGCAATAGCCACAGCCATCATCTGTTCAGAATGGGCAAGAAATATATGAAATAGTGGTTTTTAGTTTAACTTCGATGGAACAACCATCTTGAACTCAGGAATTTTTACAAAAAATAGCTTTTTGTCGTATTGACGCTCCATTAAATAGGTTCCAAACATCTTTCCCAATTCTGTATTTAAGTTACATCCAGATACATAGCGATAAGTTTCACCAGAAGCTATAAACGGCTGTTCTCCAACAACTCCTTCTCCTTCCACTTCTCTTCTTGTATTGTCTGAATCAACAATATACCAGTGACGACGCTTTAAACGAATCGCCTGCTCACTATCGTTTTTTATAGTGATGCGGTATGCAAAAACATAATGAGATTGCGCAGGATTGCTATGAGTCGGTTGATAAAACGTCTCAACGCTCACTCTTATTCCTGCGGTTACCTCTGTAAATATGGCCATAATTGAATTGCTAATGATCAAAAGTAGGTACACCCATCCGAAATAACAAGAGAATTTGACCAAAATACTCAATAGCGTGGTCAATGATGGAAATGTGAGGAGGAATTAAAATCCTCCTGCTATTATCTTATGATCACCTATTAATTTATAGTATCGAGCTCCTATCGCTTTCCAATAAACTAATATATCATATTCGTTTCTGGTCTCGTAATGACTTCCTTCTGTTTCTAATACCGAATAATTCCTTTTTTCATCTAAAGTAACATAGCGGTAATTGTAATATCCTTGCTTTATGAAAAGCGTTTTTTCATAACAACCCGCTACCTCATTATAATTTAATCTATATTTTGAAGTGAGTTTCCGATCCGTTAAATTTCCTTCAACATAATAAGTTACTTCTGGATTTTCTTCTTTGGCTTTTAACCGAAACTTTACTTGAATATAATCTCCTTCTAAGTGCGCATCGCGCCCTTCGTAAATTTTAATTAGATACTTTCCATTGATGTCTTCATTGGCACTGTATCGCTGAGTTCCTAAGCGCAAATCAGGTTTTAATACAGTTACCATTCCACCGTTGATGCTGTCGCTTTCGATGCGTTCAATGGATTGCGTTAAAAATTTATTGGTTCTTAAATCTAAAATTCGATATTCACTGCCTCCTTCAAAAACATTTCCTTGTTCTAAATTGTAATCGAGCTCATCATTACTCGCAAATAAAGGTTGGATATTGGACAACGATGAATTATAATTGAAGTTTTGAAGTAATACAATTTTTAAGTCGGTATACGGATTGTTAAGTGTAATTCCCGCTGCATTTATTTTAAAGTCAATTTCCTGATGAGTGTTTCGATATTCAATAACGGTCGCTCTATGTGCATTTCCTGAAATTTGAACGAGGGGTTCCACCACTAAGAATCGTTTACTGATCACAATAGAGTCGGGGTCGTTTGTTGGAAATACGACCATCAAATAATTCCCAGATAACAAGGGTTTCATCTGCGCATTAGGAAAGAGAAGCTGGTAATGCCAGAAATCATTTAACGTGTTGAGCGAATGTTTGTAGTTTGAAATTTGATCCGTATTGAAGCCATCTAAAAATTCGTTCTCCGATAATTCACTCGACTTCCAATCAGGATCACAATGGATAATACGATAACTATAATCCTCAATTTCATTGTCAAGTAAATCAAATTGCAAGAGCAACGTTTCTCCGCTCCCCAAACGGATAACTGGATCACTCATAGGTTCTCCATTTCGCTCTAGCAAAACTGTTTTTATGTTTTCTACATAGGTTTGGTCTTCATACTTTAAAAACCTTGATGAAAAGTAATCAGCATCCGATTGAGACAAGGATGTTGAGGCAGTAAGTAGGAAAAGGAGTAGTAAAGTTAATCTCATTCGTCGAGTTCAAGAAGTTTCAGATAATAGGCTTCCCATTCCACTTCATGGTGTTTTAAATCATGAACGCACTTGTCGAACTCAGATTGTAGGTTTTTGTATTTTAATTTGTCTTGAAACACATTCGGATCGCTCATCAATAAGCTTAGTTTTTCATGTTCCTTTTTTAGGATTGAAACTTGCTCCTCGTGTTTTTTCGACAAAGTTTCTAGTCGTTGCTTTTCTTTCTTTTTATTCTGATCGTTGTTCTTTTCGTCAGGATAAATCTTAGTGGCCTTTTCCGCTTTGGCAAGCTTGGTTACGGGATCCGACTTGGTTGGCTTTAACGCTTTTTGTTCTGCTTGCCAAACTTCAAATTCGTGATAGGTGCCTGGATATTCTTTCAACTCTTTATTTTCAATGTACCAAATTTTATTGGCAATCCTACTAAGGAAATATCGATCATGGGATACAACAATGTAGGTGCCTTCGTATTTATTTAATACTTCTACTAATACATTCACACTTTGTATATCGAGGTGATTGGTGGGCTCATCTAACAATAAAAAGTTAGCTTTATCTAAGATGACCTTGGCTAAGGCTACACGTGCCCTTTCGCCTCCAGAAAGTACTTTTATTTTTTTGAATACATCATCTCCTTTGAATAAAAAGGCACCCAATAAGGAACGCAAATAAGTGTCCGTTTCATCCGGTGCCGTCATTTGTAATTCTTCTAATGGATGATATTCTTTGTTGAGACTCTCTAGCTGATGCTGTGCATAAAACGTTTCAACTACGTTGTATGTCTCTTCTTTCTCTCCATCAAATTCTTCATGCCCTGCTAAGAGTCGGAGCAACGTCGATTTGCCTTTTCCATTCGCTCCAATAAATGCGATTTTATCGCCTCTGGTTATTTCAGCAGTCGTGTTTTTTAGCAACACATTGTTTCCATAAGCTTTGCTTCGGATGTTGAGTTTGCTGATGATTTTTCCCGGTTGTTTGTCTACAGCAAATCGAATTTTAATAGCTGCCAAGGGTCCTGCAACTTCTTCTACTTTGTCTAATTTTTCAAGCGCTTTAACTCTTGATTGAACAGCGGTAGCTTTGGAAGCCTTGGCTCTAAAACGCTCAATGAATTTTTCTTGTTCCTTGATGTATCGCTCTTGATTTTTAAAAGCGTTCATCTGAAGCTCTTTTCTTTCTTCTTTCTCGATGAGGTAGTCGCTGTAATTTCCAGTATAAAGTGTTAATTTCTCATACTCTAACTCCGCAATTTTATTTACAATTTTATCAAGAAAATATCGGTCATGGGAAACGATGATTACCGCACCTTCGTAATCGTGTAAATAGTTTTCTAGCCATTGAATGGATGGTAAGTCCAAGTGATTGGTGGGCTCATCCAGTAAAAGTAAATTAGGCTTTTGTAAAAGCGTTTTAGCAAGCATAACTCGCATTCTCCATCCTCCAGAAAATTCTTTCAACGGACGTTTTAAATCTTCCGTGGTGAAACCTAATCCTTCAAGAATAGCTTCTGCTTTAGATTGCAACTGATAACCATCTAAAGAATCATATTCCGTTTGCAATTTGTGAAGTTTGTTTAAAATTTCTTCACTGTGGTCATGCTCCAGTTGAACTAGTATTTTTTCAATTTCAGTATGAACAACATTGGCTCTTTCAAAAGCTTCCATGGCCACATCTAAAATGGAGTTGTCGGATAAGTAACTTAATAAATCCTGATTTAAGAATCCGATGATTAAATCGTTTCTCTTTGAAATATTTCCCGAAGTAGGTGAGTACTCTCCGCTTATCACTCTCAATAAAGTAGACTTCCCCGTTCCATTGGCACCAATTAATCCAATTTTTTCATTGGGTTTAATATGCCAACTTAAATCTCCAAATAATACTCTGGAGCCAAACTCTAATGTAATCTCTTGTAGTACGAACACGTTTTATATTTTAATAAGCTTACCGCTTCCTGTAATTAATTTTTTAATGGTTACTGGATTTCCTTTGTAATAAACATTTCCAATATAACCGATGGTGACTTCCAATATGGAATTTGAATTCACATAAATTTGATTAGTCCCTTTGTTGTGAACATAATTGTTTTCCCCCAATAAGTTCTCGCAATTTAACACGCCAAATCCTGCGTTGAAATTGTATTGTGTACCTGCAAATCCCTCTACATACATATCGCAAGGTCCATTGTTAATGGCTAAGGTGGCGACAGCAGTATTTATTTTAAGACGAAATGTTCCTAAGCTATTGAAAGCATCGATTCTAAAATCATCCACATGTAAGGTGTCCATACAAGTAATATCTCCGCTGGAATTATCGGCGTATATGGAGTGAATGTTGTTTGTCCATACTTCTACCGTGAGTGTGGGATTAAACTTTCTTACCCAGTTGCACTTATTGTCATTTTGAATATATAAAATTCCGTTTTTCTCACTGGTTTTAACATCATTAATTAATTTGTCGCCAGCGGTTACACGAATCTTTGAAAAATTACTTTCATAAATAATCACATCTACATCGTTCGCTAAATGAATTCCTGAAATGCTTCCAAGGGATCGCTCTTCTGTAATCACATCTCCTGTGCCATGAAAACATTCGCATAGATCAGAGCAACTGCTTACTTGCAGTGCCATAAATAAAACGAAGAGTGTTTTTAATTTTTTCATGTTAGAATTTTATTCCGAGTCCCCATTCAAAGTAATCCGCTTTACCAAAATGTGATTTAAGTCCGAAACTTGCAAATGCTTTTTTTGTAAATGCATAGCGAAGTAATAATCGGTTGTAAATATTTCCATCCTCTTTGTAGCGATTGTATGTGTACATTCCCATTTGGAAGTAACCATCCCAATTTCCCATTCTAATTCCTGCCGATCCGAATACTCCTGAGCGAATGGTGTTTGAGAAATAAGAATGTCCTTGCGCTTTTTCTTCTAATTGGAAGGGAAGTGATCGATCGACAGTGCCTTCTATTCCTAATCCAATAAATCCTTTTTTATGCAAAGGGTGATGATATTGAATGTGAAGAATATTTACGGAGTACCGATCACCATTGGGTGGATAAACTTCTTTTACTGCGAGAGCTAAGGTAGCTGTAAATTCATGCTTTCTTTTGGTAGGAGCATCTGTTTGAATTTGCTTCAGGTTAGATTCACCTAAGAAGTAAACACCACCGAAATTTAAAGAAGGAAGATTAATTCCTAAGTTGGGTTTGCGAAAGGATCCATTGGAGAAATGCGCAAAATCGATTCCACCATTTAATTGAAATTTGTTATTGGTGAAAAATTGAAATCGAACGCCAGCATTAACAAATCCGTTGACATGAGTTCCTATGGCTAAATTTTTGTAATTGTCAGCAATGTGAAAAGGCTTTTCAACATAGCCAACACCTACACCCACTTTAATTCCCATTCGTAATCGATTTCTACGAATCATGGGGTAAATAACTTGCCCGAATAATGAGTGTCCTTGACCTAATTCTTCCCGATTGCCAAAGTCGAAAAATTTATATCCCAGTCCATATTGTGGAAAATTGTAGTCGGCATGCCATGCTTTTGATCCATTGACGGTTTTTAAGAAACTAAGTTCTACCTCGGTAGAAAAGTTCTTTTGCAAATGAACCATCGCAGAACGATGGGCAATTATAAAACCCTTGTGAAAATTCACACCCACCGACCATTTGCCCGGAGATAATACGGTATCTGTTTGTGAATAAGCCGCTTGGTGTGCACCCAAGAAGATTAAACAACAGAGATAAAGTCGAAAATGGGAATTGAGGATTTTCATTTTGTCGTGCAAAGTTAAAAAATGAACCCATTAAATGAGTAGGTAGCCCTTTGGATTTATGAAAGGTTCATTCTATCGACAGAATGAGTCGAATCCTAATTCTTCTCTATTTTTGGCCTATGACATCAATGCAGGAGAAATTAGAAGCTTTCGAGCGATTATTGGGTATAATGGATGAGTTGAGGGCTAAATGTCCATGGGATAAAAAGCAAACAATGGAATCGCTCAGGCATCTTACGATTGAAGAAGTTTATGAACTAGCTGATGCTATTTTAGATAGCAATCAGCAGGAAGTGAAAAAAGAGTTGGGCGATATTTTATTGCATATTGTTTTTTACTGTAAGATGGGAAGTGAAACTAGTGATTATGATATTACCAGTGTTATAAATTCTCTTTGTGAAAAGCTAATCCGCCGTCATCCACATATTTATGGTGATGTGGTGGTAGGCAGTGAAGAAGAAGTAAGTCAGAACTGGGAAAAGTTGAAACTAAAGGAAGGAAATGATTCCGTTTTGGGAGGTGTTCCCGTTTCATTACCTGCACTGGTGAAATCGATGCGTATTCAGGAAAAAGCGCGCGCAGCAGGTTTTGATTGGGAAGAGCCGCATCAAGTATGGGATAAAGTGAAGGAGGAAATGGATGAGTTTTACGAGGAAGTGAAAAACGGAAATCAAAAGAAAATGGAAGCAGAGTTTGGCGATTTGATGTTCTCGCTTGTCAATTATGCACGATTCTTAAAATTAAATCCTGATGAAGCATTAGAACGAACGAATAAAAAATTCATTCGACGTTTTCAATACATGGAAGGCAAAGTAAAAGATTCAGGCAAGAAGTTAGAAGATTTGAATTTAGCCGAGATGGATGTGTATTGGAACGAAGCTAAAGCGAAGGGACTATAAAAATGAAGTGGGGTAGATGTGTTTTTATTTTGTGGATATTGTTGAGCTGTTTTAGGTTTGATTCTTACTCCCAAACCGACAGCATTCCGCCTTTATACAAAGGATATTTTAAATCGTATTTGAAGGGCACTCGCGATTTGATTTTGTTTCCACGTGAAATAAAAAAGCATGATTGGGTATTTATTTCTTCGGCTGTAGCAGCAACAGGACTTGCTTTTTATTTTGATGAAGAAATTGAGAAAGCATTTCGTGAAAGTAATTTTCGTACAACCAATCAACAGCCCATCGATTATACCCTTGGTGCAGTCGGGCTTGGTGTGTATCCTGTTGCTGCTGCCGCGGTACTTTTTATCGCAGGAAAACAAAAGGAAAATGAACATTGGGTTTGGCTTTCTATGCTACAAATTAAGACGATTGGACTCGCTGCTGGATTTAGTCGCGTGCCCAAATTCTTAGCGCAACGACATCGTCCCAATTTAGAAAGAAAAGTGATTAATCCCTGGAATTGGGAGGGTCCTTTGAATGGTTTTACGGGGAATGATGCATTTGCTAGCGGACATTCTTTTATTGCTTTTTCGTGGGCGAGTGTTACGGCGAGCGCGTGTAAGGAAAATAAATTACTTGTAGTCGGACTTTATACGTTGGCTTCCTTAGTGGGAGTTTCTCGTGTTTACCAAGGCGAACATTGGGCGAGTGATGTAATTGCTGGTGCAACGATGGGTTATGCTTTTGGTAAGTTGAGTTATCGTTTGCAAGCGAGAAATTGGACTGTTAGAAAAAGAAAATATGCATCTCAATTTCAGGATAATAATTAATGCTCATTCATCATCCCACAACAAAAATGGATGTTAAACCATTTTGGATGTGGGATGTCACTATAAAAAAGGTAAGTCTCGTAGCGGCGCATTGCAATGCGCCGAAATTCAAATTTTATTTTAAAGTGGCTATAATTGTAAAAAAATTAATTGAACTAACATGCTAAAAGTAGGAGATAAAGTACCTGTATTTTCCCTGATGGATACAGAGCGAAATGAATTTACGAATGCAAATATTGAAGGCAAAATCACTTTGTTTTTATTTTTTCCTGCTGCATTTACAAGTACCTGTACGACCGAGCTATGTTCTGTAAGAGATGATATTGCTCGCTATCAAAATTTGAATGTACAAGTATTTGGGATTTCTACCGATGCACTTTTCACTTTAAAAAAGTATAAGGAGGATCAACAATTAAATTTTGAATTGCTCTCTGATTTTAATAAAGAAGTAAGTAGATCCTTCGACTCATTATACGAAGTATTTAAGTATAACATGAAAGGCGTTTCTAAGCGATCTTCAATCATTATCGATGGCAGTGGCATCATTCAATATGTAGAAATTCTGGAAAATGCCTCTCATGTTCCCGATTTCAACTTGATTAATCAAAAATTAGAAGAGTTAAGCATGAATTAGATATAAGAAAATTAAAATCTTAAAAAATTATCCAATAAAATTCCTTTTAAACAAATATCTTTGATCTATAAATTATAAATATGAAAAAAGTATATACTATTTTAATGAGCTTTCTACTCCCAATGATATCATCAGCTCAAATCACGATTACCAATGCCGATTTGCCAAGTTCAGGTGATCAAATTCAATTTAGTCAAGCTGCTATAACTACTCCGGTTGACCTTACGTTGACGGGTACAAGTTATTTGTGGGATTTTTCGATGCTCCAGCACACATCACAAGATGTAGATACTTTTTTATCCGTGCTTTCTACACCTTTAGTTTATGCTTTGGTTTTTGGTTTTAACTCGAATCAAGCCATGCGGGGTATTGATTTGTCGGCGGTGCCACAAGTTCCAATATCTGATGTGTATGGTTTTTATAACAAGAGTTCAAACAATTATAAGCAAACTGGGTACGGTGCGAGTATCACCGGAATTACAACTCCTATTTCTTTCAATAATGACGATATCATTTACGACCTTCCTATAACTTATGGAAATATGGATTCTTCAGACAGTGATTATTCTATCATCATTCCAGGACTTGCTACTGCAATCGGGAGTCAACATCGCGTAAATGTGGTTGACGGTTGGGGCGACATCACAACTCCCTATGGTACTTTCAATGCCCTTCGAATTGTTTCTACGTTAACAGGTGAAGATTCTATTTATCTAGATACACTTGGATTTGGTTTTAGCTCTCCACGTCAATTAACTCGCGAATATAAATGGTTAGCAACCGGTCAGGATATTCCTATTTTGCAAATTAACACAACTGAAGTGCTAGGTATTGAAACTGTAACTTTAATTAAATATCGTGATAGTTTGCGTGTTCCTGTTGCACTTCAAGAAATTCGTGTAGAAGATCTACAACTTTCATTGAGTCCTAATCCATCAAATGGAAATGAAGTTTATTTGAATTCTGTTTCTACAAAAAGTACTGAATTGAATTGCGCAATATTTTCTTTAGATGGTCGCTTAGTTCATAGCCAACGCTTATCCATTCAATCAGGAAAGCAGAAAAATCAATTGGGTTCAACTGATTTTAAATTAAAGGCTGGAAGCTATGTTGTTAATATAAGTAATTCATCATCATCTAGTTCTATAAAATTAATAGTACAAGATTAGTAGTTTTGAAAAGTGAAACGATTCTGTTTCTCTTTTCAAAAGGAAGAAGTATATTTGCATCCCTCTAATTCAGTTTTCAATTTTTCATTCACCTGCCCAGGTGGCGAAATTGGCAGACGCACCACTTTGAGGGGGTGGCGCCTTCGGGTGTGCGAGTTCGACTCTCGTCTTGGGCACGTTCTTATTTAAGTAAGTGATTACTAAATGTATTTATTAAGATTTGGTATAAACCGCGGTGTATATACTCGTTATATTTTTACTAATTTGTGCTCAAATAATATCGACTTAAATTCGCAATGAAGTACCTATTTTCAATGGTGAATTTTGATAGCGGAAAAACATATCTGCATAACCTAAAGGAATTGATATGTTAAAACATTTCGTTTTTAAAAATAGAATAATTATTATTTAGATGGAAACAATTGCTAGGTCCATGACTCAATCTATAAATCAATCAAAATGAAAAAGCTCATGTTAACTCTGACTCTAGTTATTTTGTCAAGTGGATTATTTGGTCAATCAAGATTTCGAATGGACACCATTACAAACAAAATCACTTACGATAGCACGATAGTTTGTGAACTTTCAAAAGCAGAGCTATATCGAAACATAAGGATGTGGGTGGCAACAGCCTTTAATAATGGGAAATATGTAACTCAGATTGATGATAGTACCCAAGGGCTTTTCTTTATTAAGGGTTCTTTTCATTCAGTAATGAAAGGGTTTTTAACAGAATTTCAGCCGGCAGGCTATACCGACTTTACTTTCACTGTTCACTTTAAAGACAACAAAGTGAAGTATCGCATGACAGATTTTTATAATGAAAGCGATATTTATGGCTATTCCGGAGGACCGGTTGAAGAACTCATGAAGCTCAAGAATGGATATGCGGAGTCTTTATGCAACGATATTAAAAAGACTAAAAATAGATTCTTGAAATCATTTGTCGAGAAAGTTCCAACGACGCAATCCTCTTCAGATGATTGGTAAAAGGCTTTTAAAGGTAAAGTCATCCAAGTTACTGAAGATATTCTTAGGCTTATTAAAGTAACCAAGATTAGCTTATCTGAAATTATCTTCGGTAATGAATATGAAAAGGATTCTTTAAATAAACAGCATTCTTTAATTGAAAACTATATAAAGGCAATAAAAAAAGATTATGATTTTATTTTGCTTCTCTATATCAGAAAAAATATCGTTGTTGGCGCTTGCTGTCTCATCGGTTACGGCAGTGATTTATATGTTTCAACTCAGTGCAATTCGAAAACAGGGAGCGCTGATCGAAAATCAATCGAGCCTTTTTCAGAAGCAATTAAAACTCCAGGCTGATGTAGAAAACGATCGTATTTTACAGCGAAGAAGAGACTTAACTGAAAAGTACATTCGAGAGCAGCCGGATATGCAGTTTGATAGCTTTTCCCTCGAATCTAATTATACAATAGGCATAGTCTCATACAATTGGATTTGGCGATATAATGGACAACCGTTTGTAATAAAATCAGCGCTGCTTTCTAATAATCGTATAACATTTGCTCAGGGAACGTTCCCGTTTTATACACCAATAAATGATTCAATTAGGCTTTCAATTGCATTGATCCAAGAAAACAAAATTCCTGTTCCAGTAGTGACAAATTTCACTTTTACCATTCTAAAGGGAGGCATGGAGTATTACATTCAGGGTCACCATAATGGAATTAAATCAATAGTAAATAGTGTAACGAGCGCATATTCCGAAAATAAATTGGATACACATCAACATGTAATCTGAATTGAATTCCGAGGTACACTTGGCGGTACAATAGAGACAAAAAATGTACTTAAAAGTATAAGTGTTGATTATTGGAATTATTTTAAATCTGAAAAGCACAAAAAACGATCTAATCTTAGGCACAAAATCATTAATTTTTCAGTTTATTTATCTATCCTTTTCTCGACGGAATTACTTCCGGTAAATAAATAAAGTATCGCCAAAAGGCAGCTCAACCCAATCGTTAATCCCCATGTACTTGGATGATCGGTTGGATATAAAATTCGATTGGCTATGTCCTTTGTGATTTCTAAAGGCATTCTAAAGATGTCCCAACTATTGTATCTTTCAAATCGTCCAAGGTAAACGCCAAAACTTCCTAATATAATGGAGCTGATAACAAAGGTAATTCCCACCCATTTGGAATGTAATTTCTCCACTATTTTATGCATGCTTCTCAGTGAAAAAAGTCCAAGTAATAATCCTGAAATAGCGAATGTAAGAATAAGTAATAAGTCAAACCATTCGGGCATTCCTGCTATTTTATGCAGATGGAAGAGGTCGGTGAGTATATAAAGTGCATTCGGAAAAAACAGAAGCCACATAGGTGCAATCACCCAAAATTGCCATTGATCAATGTCCTTCTTTTTTAACTCCATCATGGTGCTGATGCCAAAAGGGATATAGGCCAAAAATAAATTCCAAACCAAGAAAATGAAATGCAATTGCCCTGTAACACTTATTCGGAAAATGAGTAACCCTAAACTTAATAAGCATAATAAATGTAGTGCAACTTGTTTTTGATGGAAGGATCGCATATTAATTGTCCATTAGGGTTATAAGTGAACGCTAAGTATTTTCGAAAAGTGTGAACGTAATCAATTAAATTTTGGTTAATGAAAGTTTAGAATTTTAACGGGAATAGGTCATTAATTCTTTTTTTAACTAATTTTCGATTCGATTAATTTGATTGCGAAGCCTCGCGATTTGAAAAATTATAATTGATACTGTGATCCAATGACTAACAACGACATACTAAGAAGAGTCCGATATACACTGGATTTAAACGATGCCTCCATGATCGAAATTTTTGGGTTGGGAGATTATATTGCCAAAAGATCGGATGTAAGTGATTGGCTTAAAAAGGAGGATGATCCCTTGTACATTGAACTCGATGATCAAATGTTGGCCACCTTTCTCAACGGACTCATTATTTTGAAACGAGGTAAAAGGGAAGGAGAGCAAATGATTGCCGAAAAAGAATTGAGCAATAATTTAATTTTAAGAAAACTAAAAATTGCATTCGATCTCAAAACGGATGATATCATCGAACTTTTCAATTTAGTCGACAAAAAAATTAGTCCGCATGAATTAAGTGCATTTTTAAGAAGCCCCGAGCAAAAGCAATATCGTCCCTGCAACGATCAATATTTACGAAATTTCATTCACGGTTTGCAAGTGAAGTTTCGCGAGAACGCCAACGAACCAGAGTAGTCTAAAGAATAAGCTTTGATTAAATTTTATAAATCAATGTTGCACTACAATTCGTTTAAAACTTCGATCTCCATTTACGTTCACCAGTCCTAATAAATAAACTCCTTCGCTAAATGAATTAGTAGAAATTTTTACTTGTTTGGAAGATGGATGGTCTTGTGTGTAAACCATTTTTCCATCAATACTGCGAAGTTCAATTTGTTTAAGTGGAGATGCATTATCCAAAACGAGAATAAAGAGTTCGTCATTCGATGGATTCGGATAGACGATGACGCTAGAATTTTCATTAATATCTTCAACTGAAGTAACACCTGTGATGGAGATGTCATCGAAAGATATTCCAGCATCCACTACATTAAAGTCACTGATAAATCGTAATCGGAAGCGAAAATAATTTATACCCCACGGACCCGTGTAAACGTATGAACATGATTGCCAGCCACCACTTATTCCGCTCCATCCTTCATTTCCCAAAGTAAGTGTAGAGTTATACCAATTTGTTCCTGCTGGATCCCCAATACTTCCTAACCGTTGCCAAGTCGATCCGTTAGTGGTGTATTCTACATACATACCGTCGGATCCGCTTTCAGAAGATAAATTCAGCCAAAATTGAATGGTGATTATATTGTAGGGTGTTATGTCAAATATTGGTGATGCTAAAAGTGCATCTGCTAGATTGTAGTAAGGTGTATTTAAATTGATTCCCCAGCATTTCACTCCTGAATGAGCAGTGTTTAGTGTTGTTAAATTTGGAGAACCATACATCCAAGCTGTATTGTTATTGCTTATTTGACTTGGATACCAACCGCCTCCATTTGCTTCAAAATCGTTTGAGTAGGGGAGTGCCGAGTTAACCAATCCATAAGGTGAAATTGAAATGGTGTCATTGTCTAGATTTAAATCAGCGGGCCATTCAATATATGCTGTAATTGTATTTGAACCAATGTTTGGAATGAAGCTAGGTAATGTTACGAGGGCAGAAGAATCAGTTAAAAGATTTCCGTTCCAATTAAATGAAACTGGAGTGCCTCCGTTTAAACTATATTTTATGGTTAATGCAGTTAAAGGTAAGGTGCCATAATTTTTTAATGTTACTTGCAATGGATTTAATACTCCTTCATTTACAAATTGTGTGGGTGTTACAAATGAGCTTAACAAAGCATCATTACTATGAAGTCGGCTCATTAAAAAATTGTCAATTGTCATGCCATCTCCCGTCGTAAAAGTGTATGAAGTAAATACAAATCTAAATTGAACTGGACCTATAATATTAACTGAGTCTAAATTGTATTCACTTTTTATCCATCCTAGTGAGTTTCCATCCCAAGCAGGTTTATTAATGGACCAAAGATTGGAGTTTGAATACCAATTTGTAGCATTGTTGTCGTTATATTTTCCGAGTAGATTCCAGTTGGGATTAGCACTTGATTTGTATTCAATATAAGTTCCAGAGTAACCCATAAAGGTATTTCTATTTTGCCAAAAAGAAAGTTTAGGATGAATGGACATACTTAGATCAAAGATAGGAGTGTAAAGATTACAATGCGCATTAATAGTAAAGGGTGAATTTAAATTGATATCCCAAGCAAATGGTGGACTATAACTACTATTCGTCACCCCATAATTAGGTTGACCTAATTCCCAATTTGTAAGTACTCCTGAAATATTTTCATTGTACCAACCTAAGTTGCCACTGTCGAAATTATCTGAATAAAAAGGTGTTAGAATTGGTATTCCGGCTAGTTGAAAACAAAGAGAATTATTACTCGTGTCTCCATCATTCACCAAATTAATTTTTCCACAAATATTATTATTTATCTGAGAGATAATAAATCCCGGCAGAATTAATTGAATTGTATTTCCAGGAGGAACAATACCAAGATTTGTTATCGAAATTTGTTGAATTCCATTTATAGAATATTCATAAGTAAAATTTGAAATGTTTTGTGTTCCAATATTACGCATTGTTAAAGTGATAGGATCGGTTGTTGATCCAAGAGCATATCCACTTGTTCCAGATTCAATATTAATTAAGGTTGCATCAAAATTTGAGATCTCCCTAATTTCAAAATCATCCATACTTATTCCATCCAGATTTTGTGTGTTATCACTTGTAAATATAAGTCTAAATTTAACTTGTGTAAATCCTTGTAATTGATATAGTAAATAAGTGGATTTTTTCCATCCATTCGAGTTCATTGTCCATCCGGGCAGATTAGTTGAAGTTATGATTGCATCGTTATACCAATTTGATGAATTTACATCATTCATTATGCCAACAACTATCCAAGTTACACCATTGTCTATTGAATAATCCAGTCGGGCTCCATCATAACTATTCTCAATAGAATAATTCAACCAAAATGAAATTCTTGGTGCGGAAATACCAGTTAAGTCAAATATTGGTGAATATAACATTGAACTAGCTGTGGTGTAATATCCACTGTCCAAATTAATATCCCAACAATTGTTTCCAGAATGCGCGCCGATTGTAGTACCAAAGTTCGGTGTTCCATATTCCCATTCCGTTAAAGTATCAGCGCTGCTGGTCGACC
>JANOPQ010000027.1:0-1788 GCA_031421935.1 Bacteroidota bacterium
CTTTACCCTATTCTGAAACAATCATTATTACTTCAGGCGACACACTGAATTATAATTTTTCTGCTAGTGAAAATGAATTATTACCTGCATCCGCGGGCGGGAATCCTCAAACAATGACATTGAATGCAACCAGCATGGCCATGGGATTTGGAGATACCAGTATTACCACCGGATGCTTGATCCCGCCATGTGCAATTTTATCGAATCCAACTCCTTATACCTCTACCTCGAATCTATCCGAAGGATTAACCTGGGCCACTGATTGTCAGCATGCCGGATTCCAAAATGGATGCTTACAGCATACCAGAAACTATCGTTTCATCTTTACTGTTAAAGACAATTATTGTCCTGTCCCCGGTGTATCGACTAAAAGTTTAATCGTTAAAGTCACAGGACCTACTATTTACTTAACGGGAAATAGTTTGTCGGTAAATTATCCGGGTAACTCGTATCAATGGTATTTATATGGTGCACCTATACCTGGTGCAACGGATTCACTTTATACACCCACACAAAGCGGAATCTATTCTCTCATTGTAACAGCAAACAATGGTTGCACATTGTTAAGTAATTCCATGTATATTGGATTTGCAGGAATTGACAATAACCATCATCAAGAAACTAAATTTGAAGCTTTCCCCAACCCATCGGCAGGAAATAATGTTATAAATGTGCTCGTACAAAATGTGATGACCGGACAAAATGTACTTCGAGTGGTGGACATCAGCGGAAAAATGGTGAAGCAAATTCCGATTTATATTTCAACAAAAGATGAACATCTATTAATTGACTTAAGTGAACTTTCTTCAGGGGTTTATTCATTAAACATATCAGGAGAAGGTAAAATACATCAAACACAGTTGGTCCTAACGAATTAAATTTTACCTTTACCTATAACTTAAGCAATTGAAATAAATACTATTCAATCAAAAATCAAATCAAGCCTCTAACAAAATCAACCCATTTTAACATGAAAAAATTAAGCATTCTTACTCTATTCTTTTTAATTTTAGTTTCTCCTTTATACGCTTCTCATTTAATGGGCGGTGAAATTACTTGGAGGTGCAATGGAAATGGACAATTTGTTTTTCAAGTGAAACTTTACAGAGATTGCAACGGAATTCCCGGGCCACAAGCGATAAACCTTGTTACCAATGCACCCGGAGGGAACATAGCTTGCCTATTAGTGAGTCAGAACGATATCTCACCACAAGGAACTGGATGTCCGACCTGCCTAAATCCAATGGGGACGTACTATGCAGTGGAAGAATTCATTTATGAATCAGCCCCAAAATTTTTAACTGGTACACCACCGACGACAGGATGGTACTTCTATTATAACGATTGCTGCAGAAACAGTGCAATATCCAATATATCAAATTTAAATGACTTTACTTTAAGAGCTAAGATGCATGCTTTCTCCGGGCAAAATACGAACCCTTGCTTGGACAACTCCCCTTATTTTCCGGAACCTCCTACCTTGGGTGTGTGTACAGGTGATACCATCAGTTATGGACATGTTGCCATCGATAACGACCTCGATTCATTGCATTACTCTTGGGATCATCCTCTTGAAAATGGATTCCCGGGCACAAATGTTCCTTTTAATGTTGGTTATTCTTATCAATCTCCATTACCAGGAACCACACAAAATCCGTTGAATTATGCAGCTGTTTTAGATCCGAACCATGGTATTATTACATTTAAGTCAGTTACTTCAGGATCTTTCTCAACCGTAACTAAAGTTTCCTCCTATAAATGTGGTCAATTGGTCTCCGAAATTTTTCG
>JANOPQ010000028.1:0-7824 GCA_031421935.1 Bacteroidota bacterium
TAATCTGACGCCCAATTATCACAGCATCGCTGATTTCAGAAAAGTGAATCCTACAGCATTAAAAAATACATTTAAGCTTTTTGTTCTTTTTTTAAAAGATGCAGAATTGGTAGCAGGTGAAACTGTAGCAATTGATGGAACCAAAGTTCGTGCTCATAACAGTAAAAAGAATAACTACTCACAAAAAAAGATTGATCGACATTTACTTTATGTTGAAGAAAAAACCCAAGAGTATTTACAACAATTGGAGGTGAATGATGTAAATGAAGATCCAATAAAGGTTCAGAATATTGGAGCAAAAATAGAACGACTGAAAAAAAATAAAATCAAGTATGAACAGCTTGCAGAACTTTTGGAAAAAAGCGGAGAACCACAAGTGTCTACTACCGATGCAGATTCCAGAGCGCTATTGGTACAAGGACAGGTAGTAGAAGTATCCTACAATGTACAAGCAGCAGTAGATGCAAAACATAAACTTATAGTAGCCACGCATACAATCAATCGTAATGACCGCAACGCGCTCAGCGCAATTGCTATAGAAGCGAAACAAAATCTGCATGTTGATAATTATACAGGCATACTCGACAAGGGCTATCACAATGGAAGAGAAATACAAATATGTAAAGACAAAAATATAACTACTATTGTTGCGCAGCAGGAAATAGTAAATAGCAATGATAAAGGAACAACTCCGGAATATTTAGTGACGAAGTTTATTTACAACAGCGTTGAAGATACATATACATGTCCAGCCGGTCAAACTTTAAAAACACAAGGAACATGGCACAACAAAAGTAAAAGCGATAGAGCCGTAGGATATCGTTTTAAAAAGTATCGTACCCCGGAATGTAAAAACTGTCCGGTAAAAAGTTTGTGTACTGGAAGAGCAAAGGGCGGGAGAGAAATAGAGCGAAGTGAATTTGCTGAGGCAGTAGAAGAAAATAATCAACGCTATCGAGATAATCAGGCTTTGTATCGAACACGCCAAGAAATCAATGAGCATATTTTTGGTACCATTAAAAGAAAGTGGGGCTACAACCACACCAATTTAATCGGATTGGAAAAAGTAAACGGAGAAATGAGTTTAATAATGCTAGTGTACAACATCAAACGATGTATGAATATTCTAGGAATGGAGAAATTAATAGCAAAACTCAAAAATTGGACCCCGGTTTACAAAAGGATAACTCAATTTTTATTAAAACTGACGTATTTTAAGTCGATGTACGTCATCAGAATTTTTCAACATCCATTAGCAGCATAAAAAATCACTTCCTTAAATCGAAGAAAATGCCATAATGGGGTTTTTTAATGAACGTAAATTAGTAATTGAAACAAGGAAGGCTGTTTTTTCACAGCCTGCCGTTAGCGGTCATTGTAAGGACGACCGTACAATAATAAACCGACAGACAGAAAATGAAAAAAAAGCCAACGCTTCGACAAAAGCAAAAGAGGTGCAACCCCACCCACAAGCCGACACACGGTTGCACCACATTTGCTTTTGCCCAACCGCACAGCGACCGTTTAATATTGACCTTTTAAATCTACTTTTGACCTGACGACAAATAAGAATAATAATATGCCAGAATTTGAGACACCCTTAGAGAATTTATTCCTTTACATAAGGGACATATTTGGCAACCCGACAACCTGTACTGACTTTGAAAAGGAGAAGAACAATGAAAAAGCAAAGGACATCAACTACTGGGACATCGGAAGTATTTTTGAAATCGCAAAAAAAGCCAAGCAAAAAAATATTTCAGAGTTTGAGTTTGTTCTGACTTCCGAGTTAGAACTTTTCGGGAACACACTTTTAATAGTTAAGAAAATTGTAATCCCTGCTCCACCGACACCACCCATAGAGATTAAGGATTGGACGGATATAAATAATTTTGCAAACTCATTTCCAACTGTATCTCACAAGAAGGAATTGGAACAAACTGAAAAGTTTGCGAATTCTACACAGAGAAATAATGCTTTAACAAAATTCAAGCGGGAATCGGAGAACCCGCTATTCCCAATCAGTATTCCCGAAATCTTAGACGGTTGGGTTACTTCGGAAAACGACCAAATTGAAATTGTTCCCGAAAGAGTAGTAAAAGTAAAGTTTGAAGATGATGCAAACAGAGTTTCTAAGTTTAAAAGATTTGAAACGGAGTTTAATAAATATCATCAGGAATTTGAAACACCAATAAAAATAAATCGACTTTATGACGGACTTCATAAGCTGCATTACGACATTAAAGGAAGAGACAATATCAAACTATACTTTTCATTTGGACTAATAAGCGGAAAAATTGGAAACAACACTTACCGAAATTTTACATTTCATGTTCCGTTAAAATTGACTTTAAAAAGTCATCAACTGAAAGTTGACTTTGATACGTTCAGTAACAAAATTTTTGCAGAGCAAAATTTTGTTGAATTGCTTAACGAGCATTTTAAGAATGAATCGCCTAATGCAATAGAATCAAAAAAGAAAGATGTTTTAATAGCAATTGACAACTTCAATGCACAACAACAACAATTTGTTTTCGATAAAGATTTTATAAGAGCATCCTTCTACAATAATGCTTTAGAAATATTAAACATCTTTCCAACCAAAGAAAATATTTTTCTTAAAGACAATGAACTAAATTATGAGTTAGATAAATCTTCGCAAAATATTCGTTTCAGTTTTTCACCCATCATTCAAACGAAACTGACAGAAACAAAAATTGATGTTGCGAATGATGCAAATAATATTGCAAGGAAAATATTCCAGCTCAAACAGGAAGGATTAATTCATTTGATACCTGACTTTTTCAAAAAGTTATTCGCAACAGAAATAAATTTTGAAAGCGAAGAAGATGAAACAGAACACACTGCAAGACCCGACAATGATAGAATAAGCTCCAACGGTTCAGAACTCCCACAGTATTTGTTTCCGTTACCATTCAACGATGAACAATTTGAAATAGCAAAGCGATTACAAGAGCAAGATGCCGTTACGGTTAAAGGACCGCCAGGCACGGGAAAAAGTCACACGATTGCAAATCTTGTTTCTCACTTTGTTGCACAAGGAAAATCAATCTTAGTTGTTTCTCACAACTCAAAAGCATTGAGTGTGATTAAAGATAAATTGCCCAAAGGAATTCAAAACCTTTCAATCTCATTGGTTAATGAAGGGCAAGCAGCGAAACATTAAAGACATCAGTAAATGCAATCATTACAAACATTTCAAAAGACCACAGCGAAAGCAAGATTAGAGAAATAAACAAAGAGCAGGCAAATCTTGAAATAAAATATGCAGACACTCTGCAAAAAATTTACAATCTCATTCAAGCCAACAGCAAGCAATTTGAAACAATCAATCCTTTCAGCAACGACATTGAAAACAAAACATCAACAGAGTGGGCTGAATACTACTTTGAAAAACAGTTTCCCGAAGATTATTTCATTTTGGATAAGGTTGACTATTCAACCAACACTACAAGTTTTTCTAAAGAGATTTTAGAACTTATCGCTACAGGCGAGAAATTAAACGGAAGCGATTTTGAACTTTATAAGTTCAACTTCATTGAGAAAGATAAATTCGTTTCAACAACAGAGTTGAGAAAAATTGAAGATGAATTGAACACAATTCATTCTCAAATAAACCCACACGAATTTGAAAAGGTAAATCACAAATCCGTAGATGAAAAGTTTCTTTCAGAGTTAGAGAAATTTAATTCGAATTACAGCAAACTCAAAGAAACTAAAACAGCTTTCAAACTTATCAGGACTTCAAGTTTTCAAGTAAATGAACTTGCAAAAATCATTTCTGAAAATCAAAATCTAATTGAACAAATTGAAGCGGCAGAAAGTGTTTTGCTAAACTACAATCTTGACGTCACTCCAATTACAAATGAGAATCCATTTGAGTTGCACATTCAAATTAACCAACTCATATTAAAATTTGGAGAAAACAAAACACTAAATTTCTTTCAAAAGAAATTGTTGAACAAACAACTTTCAAGTTTCTTAGAGTGCAAAGTAAATTACAGCGAAGCCACCAACATTGACCAACTAAAAGTTATTGAAACCGAAATCACCAAAAGGAAAACAGTTGAACAACTGAAAATTACTTTCAGCAATTACTTTCAAAGAAATCAATTAGGAACGATTGAAAATATTTTAGACAGCATCAGTCATTTAAAGTTCGCTATTGAATTTGATAAAACACTCAAATCATTCAATGAAAATTTAGGCAAAGTCAATAACTACTCATTGCTTAATATTCATTCTCCAACTTTTGAAGAACAATTAAATTTCTTAAACAAGCTTTCTCTTTATACACGCTACAAAGAATTGCAAGAAGAATTAAAGCAGAAAGTAAATCTAATAAAACCACACCTAAAGGAACATCCGTTAATTCATAAAATTGCTGACGCAATTTTATCTGTTGACCGCAGTTCTTACGAAAGATATTGGAATGATTATTTTACTGAAAAAGAAAAAGCAGTTCCATCAAAAAAATACAACGAGCTTTTTAAATCCTTACTTTCTCATTTACCCGATACAACAAGTTTCTTAGACAAAACGCTAAAAAGAAACGAGCAAGTCAATGTTTCGCAACTGAAACTTGAACAGGATTTGTTTCTACGGCAACTACACAACTTTTTAGAAGCTTCATTATCAAAAAATAATTCCAGCGAAAAACTTTTTGATGATTTGCAAATTATCAAAAAGAACATTGAAAGGAATACAGAGGAATTAATTGTCGCTAAAACTTGGTTTCACAAATCCAAACAAGTTACCGACAACGAACTTTCATCTTTAAATGCTTGGCTTAATGACTTGACACGAATCGGAGCAGGCTACGGAAAGAATGTTGCAAGAGACAAAGCGGCTGCAATAAATAATATGCAAAGTGCAAAGAGAGCCGTTCCAATTTGGATTATGCAATTGGAATCTGCGATTACATTTTTTCCAGACCCGACACCTAACCAGTTTGATGTTTTAATAATTGATGAAGCAAGCCAATGTGACATTAGCAGTTTAAATTTAATCTTCCGTGCAAGAAAAACTCTAATTGTTGGAGATGAAAACCAAACGTCAGTTGTTGTTGACAGAAGCATGAGCATTGATAGGACAAATGAATTATTGAATAAATATTTTCTGCATCATCAATTCAAAACACAATTTGATGTAACAAGTAGAACAAGTAGTGTTTATGCAATGTCAAGTGTTGTTTATCCGAACATAGTTTCACTCAAAGAACATTTCCGTTGCCTTCCTGAAATCATTGGTTATTCCAACCAACATATTTATTCAAATAGTATAATCCCATTAAAAACCGCAACTGAACTTTTGTATGGTGAGCCAACTGAAATAATATATGTAGAAGATGAAATTTTAGACACAAAAAAACCTAAGATAGTTGAGCAAGTATTAGAACGAATATTACAACTCGTTCAAGATTTCAAAAATGGAACGCTAAAAAAACTCCCGACAATTGGAGTAATTGCTTTGGAAAGCTCAAACCTAAATCACATCACAGAACTTATCAGAGTTGTTACAAATAATGAAATCGTAAAGCAATACGAAGATGATTTAGATTTTAAAGTTGGAACTTCAAGAGAGTTTCAAGGAGACGAAAGAGATATTATTTTTCTGACAATTTCTGCAACTCATAAAGTTGAAATTAACGGAGAAACTGTTGTGATTAAACCACCAGTTGCAGCAGCCACCGAGGAGTTTATGAGAATATACAATGTAGCAGCAAGTAGAGCAAGAGATAAATGTATTTTGCTACACAGTATTCATCCTGATGCAATTGCGTTAATGAATAATCCAAACTGTTATCGCAAGAAAATACTTGACTACTATCTTAATCCAAACGCACCGCAGACAACTTCTAACTTACTTCAAGATTTGTTGAATCGTGTGGACGCTAATTCGGGAGAGTTTGAAAAAGGTGTTTGCTCATTTCTATACAATAACAACTTTGGCAACTTCATTACTCCACAGTATAAAGTTGGCGGTTACAAGATTGACTTTGGAATAGTGAAGAACAATAAGAAGATTGCAATTGAGTGTGACGGTTATTTATCTCATTCAAGTTTTGACCAAATTAGAAATGACATCAAGCGACAAGAAATTTTAGAAAGAGTTGGTTGGCAATTTTTCAGAATTCAAAGCACCGAATGGTTTTATAAAAATGAAAATATTAGTAGAAAATTATTACACTGGCTCAACGACAATGCCTCTTAATGCCAACGCATTTGCAAGCACATTTTATTTTTTCTCAACGCACAATGCCAACGCTGAAAAAAATAAAAAGAGCTTGCAAGCCAACGCACCAAGACACCGAGCTATGGACAGACACGACACGACCGAAAAAAACAACGAACCGCTAACGTTCCCGCGGTTGGCGAAGAAGCGGATTCCGAAGTACTAAGTTAAATCTTTTCTCGGAACTTTATTCGAAGCTATAATTTTATTTAACCGATGAAACCGCTTTTTTGCCAACCGTGTGTTACCTGCTTTGGCATTTCTGTCTAAGGGTAATTTGTCCAGCTTTTGTTTTGTATTTGTTGACCATGCAATTTTATTAATGTCAAATATTGAATATCTTCTTTGTCTTGATTGACTTTTAAAGATTCTTCTGCTGCTTTTTGAGCTTTCTGATTTGCTTCAATTGCTTCGTCTTGTTTGTTTGATAAATATAGAAACCAGCTGTATTTGTCCCACGAATAATAGTTTGTATTTCTTGATTCTCCATTTAAAACGGTGTTCAAATGAAAGAAATAATAAATCTTGTCTGTATCTGTAAATGACAAAACAAAGGAAAAAATAAAGTATACAACTAAGAATATTTGAGGAAACTTAAATTGAATTTTTCTTTTGAAAAGTAGTACAAAACAAGAAATAGCTAAAAGCAAAACTATTAAAAAAAATGGAGGCCCGACTGGCCAATATTGAAGTCGGAGTAAAATATAAGTTGTTAAGAAGGAATATGACAAATGAACTAGCGATGTTGGTAAATCCGTCTTAGCATTTTTAATTAAGAAAACTAAGCTGTGTATTAGAAGTAAAAGTGTTCCAATTATAGAGAGTATCGAATAACCTTCAAGATTCATTAAGCGGAAAACTGAGCCGATTATAAAAATTGTCCAAGCAGCGATTAGTAATTTTTTCATAATTTGTTATAAATAATTTATCGTTGATATATTCTGTTAAATGCCATTGCAGGTAACGTTCCCGCGGTTGGCGAAGAAGCGGATTACGAAGTACTAAGTTAAATTATTTATTGAGACACTATACGAAGAAGTAAGTTTTATTTACCACTGAAACCGCTTTTTTGCCAACCGCGTGTTATGAGCGGTAAATTTATTTTAGCCATAGGGAAAGTATATCTACTGTTTTAATCAATTCAATTTCCTTCAAGCCCCGCTTGACGAAGTGGAATTGATGGTAGGGTCATGAGACCAATTAGCCGTTATTAAACGAATACAAGTGTTTAAAAAAGGGTTAAATAGCGATAAAACCGCTACCTTTACTTTTTATTTTTTTCTTCACAAGAAATCTTGCCAGCAAAAAAAGAAAAAGTAAAGGGGCTGCCACTTCGTGTCACTTAACCCTTTTTTAAAAAAGAAACGAAATAAATAACGGCAAATGGCACGCACTCATGATCCTAAAAACAGTAGTATACATTTCCAAAAATTGATTTATCGCTCATAACGTTCCCGCGGTTGGCGAAGAAGCGGATTACGAAGTACTAAGTTAAATTATTTATTGAGACACTATACGAAGAAGTAAGTTTTATTTACCACTGAAACCGCTTTTTTGCCAACCGCGTGT
>JANOPQ010000029.1:0-21606 GCA_031421935.1 Bacteroidota bacterium
AAGTCATCCTACCGAATCTTTTATCCGCGTAGGTGTTGCTGGTGGTGGATGCTCCGGGCTCAGTTATAGCCTTGAGTTCGATCATGAACTGAAAGCCGATGATAAACAGTTTGAAGATAAAGGCGTGAAGATCGTTTGTGATAAGAAGAGTTTTCTCTACCTCGTAGGCACTCAACTCGATTTCAGCGATGGTCTCAATGGAAAAGGTTTTCAATTTATTAATCCAAACGCATCCCGCACTTGCGGATGTGGTGAATCATTTGCCGTTTAATAGTAGAGTTCAATTTAATCTCGTTTCCTCACAACCATCAGCGATCTCCCCTAAAGAAAGATTATGTCAGAAGACTTAAAAATATTAGACGAAGTAACCAACTCCGAGTATAAATACGGTTTTGTGAGTAATATCGAAAGCGATAATGCCCCGAAAGGATTGGATGAGTCTACGGTTCGATTTATTTCTGCAAAGAAGAATGAACCCGAGTGGTTGTTGGAGTGGCGCCTGAAATCATTTCGTCATTGGTTAACGTTGGAAGAACCCACCTGGGCGAATGTGCATTATCCAAAAATTGATTTTCAAGATATCATTTATTATTCTGCGCCGAAGAAGAAACCATCCTTGAATAGTTTGGATGAACTCGATCCGGAAATTAAAGCAACATTCGATAAATTAGGAATTTCTCTCATCGAGCAACAACGTTTAGCCGGTGTTGCTGTAGATGCTGTTATCGATAGCGTTTCTGTGAAAACAACATTTCGTGAAACTTTAGGTGAACTTGGAATTATTTTTTGCTCGTTTAGTGAAGCCGTACACGATCATCCCGATTTGATAAAAAAATATTTAGGATCTGTTGTTCCACATACCGATAATTATTACGCTGCGTTGAATAGCGCTGTGTTTAGCGATGGATCGTTTTGCTATATTCCAAAAGGTGTACGTTGTCCGATGGAGTTGAGTACGTATTTCCGAATTAATAGCGCTGGCACCGGACAATTTGAACGTACACTGATTATTGCTGAAGAAGGTTCATTCGTGAGTTACCTCGAAGGGTGTACCGCACCCATGCGCGACGAGAATCAATTGCATGCTGCCATTGTTGAAATTATTTCACATACCGATGCTACTGTAAAATATAGCACCGTGCAAAACTGGTACCCAGGCGATAAAAATGGAAAAGGTGGCATTTATAATTTCGTGACAAAGCGCGGAATTTGTATGGGCGATCGTGCAAAAATTTCCTGGACACAAGTAGAAACAGGTTCAGCCATTACCTGGAAATATCCAAGCGTAATTTTGAAAGGAGATTATTCAGTAGGTGAATTTTATTCGGTTGCTGTCACCAATAATATGCAGCAAGCAGATACCGGAACGAAGATGATTCATCTCGGTAAGAAAACGAAGAGCATTATTATCTCAAAGGGAATTTCTTGTGGGAAGAGTCAAAATTCTTATCGCGGACTTGTACGTATCGGAAAGAAGGCTGAGCACGCTCGTAATTTTTCACAGTGCGATTCTTTACTCATCGGTGATAAATGTGGAGCGCATACTTTCCCTTATATTGAAGTGGGAAATAAAACAGCGAAGGTCGAGCACGAAGCCACTACAAGTAAAGTGGGAGAAGATCAAATCTTTTATTGTAACCAACGCGGAATTTCTACTGAAGATGCAGTGAACTTAATCGTGAATGGTTATTGTAAAGAAGTGTTTAATCAGTTGCCGATGGAGTTTGCAGTGGAAGCACAAAAGTTACTCGCTATTTCTCTCGAAGGATCGGTGGGTTAAGGTAGATGGGCGCATCTCCAAAAAAATAAAATTTAGAAATAAGAAAAATAAAATTTGAATATGTTATCGATTAAAGATCTTAAGGCTTCAGTGGAAGGAAAGCAAATCCTCAACGGATTGAATTTGGAAGTGAAGCCCGGTGAAGTGCATGCCATCATGGGACCGAATGGCTCAGGTAAAAGTACCTTGGCTTCGGTGTTAGCCGGACGCGAAGAGTATGAAGTGGAAGGTGGGACAGTAAATTTTTTAGGAAAAGATTTATTGGACATGTCACCAGAAGATCGTGCTCGTGCTGGAATGTTTTTAGCATTTCAATATCCAGTGGAAATTCCAGGCGTGAGTAACGCTAACTTTTTGAAAACCGCAGTGAACGAAGTACGTAAGTCACGCGGTTTAGCCCCTTATGATTCGAAAGAATTTTTAAAAATAATGAAAGAGAAGATGGCGTTGGTGGAAATGGATAAAGCCATGACGCAACGTTCGGTGAATGAAGGATTCAGTGGAGGTGAAAAAAAGCGCAATGAGATTTTTCAAATGGCGATGTTAGAACCTACCTTGGCCATTTTAGATGAAACAGATTCTGGATTAGATATCGATGCATTGCGCATTGTATCAAATGGTGTGAATGCTTTGCGAGATGGCAATCGTTCGTTTATTGTGATTACACATTACCAGCGTTTGTTGGATTATATCGTTCCGGATTTTGTGCACGTCTTGTACAAAGGACGTATCGTGAAGTCAGGAACAAAAGACTTGGCGCTCGAGTTGGAAGAGAAAGGATATGATTGGATTAAAGAAGAAGTAGCTGTAGGCGCTTAAAAATATATGTCGACAATAACTAAATATCAAACAGCAAGTACCGCTTTCGTTCAAGAGGCTGAGGTGTTTGCCGATTTATACGGGAAAGCTCATCCAACGTTAACGGCTATCCGTAAACAAGCGATGGTTGCTTTCTCAAATCGTGGTATCCCCACCATGAAGCATGAAGAGTGGAAATATGTGAATTTAACTTCGATCGCGCAAACAGATTATCGTACCGCAAGTCCTGCCGACTCACAAAAGTTATCAAAGTCCGACGCTGAACAATATCGTTTTGCTGGCAAGGATGCGATTCTTTGCGTCATTGAAAATGGAAAGTTGAATGTAGCGGCATCTACCATGACGGGTATTCCCGCTGGTGTTCGCATTGGCAGTATCGATGATTTTAGTAGTGACGCTGCCGTTATGTCGCACTTATTTACGCATGCTTCTTTCGAAGAAGAAGCGATGGTGGCGTTAAATACCATGTTGTGTTATTCGCCTATCATCATTAAAGTGGATGCGAAAGTGAAATGCGACACGGTAATTCAATTGATCTTTGCAACGGTTCCAGGAGCTGATCCATTATTGATTCCTGCTCGTGTGTTAGTAGTAGCCGAAGAGCAGTCGGAATTTACGGTGGTGGAGAGTTATCATACGCTAGGTGCAGGAGCATTAACTTTTAACAATGTGGTTTCTGAAGTCGTGGTTGGTAAAGCTGCTCGTGTGCATTATTCTAAAATTCAAGTGGAAGGCGATGAAGCCCAACACATCAATTATCATAAAGTGAACATGGCGCGCGATAGCTATCAGCATCTAACTACTTTAACATTAGGTGGAGCTATCGTTAGAAATAATTTAAATATCCGTTTGGATGACGAGCAAGTGAATGCTTACTTGAATGGATTGTATGTATTGAATCAAAAGCAAGTGATCGATAATCATACTTTGGTTGATCATGCTATGCCGAATTGTTATAGTAATGAATTGTACAAAGGCATTATCGGTGATCAAGCACAAGGGGTATTCAATGGTAAAATTTGGGTGCGAGAAGATGCGCAGAAAACAAATGCGTATCAGTCGAACAAGAATTTATTGTTGAGCAATCAAGCTTCCATGAATACGAAACCGCAGTTGGAAATTTATGCCGATGATGTGAAGTGCAGTCACGGTGCTACTACCGGACAACTCGACGATGAAGCTTTATTTTATCTCCGCGCTCGCGGTATCGGTGAAACAGTAGCGAGGTCATTGTTGAATCATGCTTTTGCTGCTGATGTGATTGAGCAAGTGGAGAATGAAACGTTACGTGAAAGTTTGATGCAATTGCTGGATGTGAAATTATCAGCATTGCAGATTGAAGCATAAATAATAAGAGAGCAGAAATTTACTTTTTTGGAATTTTAATAAAGTTGATTTCTTCTTTAGATGGATTAATAAAGTAAATAGGAATAAAATGACTGCCTTTAACATCAATAAAATTCGTAGCGAGTTTCCGATTTTGTCGGAGAAAGCGTATGGAAAACCATTGGTGTATTTTGATAACGCAGCATCGTCACAGAAACCCAAGGTGGTTATTGATGCTTTAGTAGATTATTACAGTACGACGAATGCCAACGTGCATCGTGGTGTCCATTTTCTCAGCCAAAAAGCAAGTGCTGCTTTTGATGCCGTGCGTGATAAAGTAAAAACATTTATTAATGCAAGTTCAGAGCGAGAAATTATTTTTGTGCGCGGAACTACAGAAGCAATCAATTTGGTGGCTTCAACTTATGGACGGAAGAACATCGGTCAGGGAGATGAAATTTTAATTTCGGCGATGGAGCATCATAGTAATATAGTTCCGTGGCAAATGTTGTGTGAAGAGAAAGGGGCGGTCCTGAAAGTTATTCCCATGAATGAGAAAGGGGAGTTGTTGATGGATCAATTGCCTGCCTTGTTAACCGACAGAACCAAGTTTGTTTCCATAGTGCATATTTCAAATTCATTGGGAACGAAAAATCCAGTGAAAGAAATTATTCGTCAAGCACACGCAAAAGGAATTCCCGTTTTAGTGGATGGAGCGCAGAGTACAGCGCATGAATTGATTGATGTGCAAGACTTGGATGCTGATTTTTTCACATTTAGCGGACATAAAATATTAGCGCCAACTGGAATCGGTTGTCTCTATGGAAAACTGCATTTATTGGAAGCCATGCCGCCTTATCAAGGTGGGGGGGAGATGATCTCTTCGGTGAGTTTTGAGAAAACAACATACAATGAAGTTCCATTTAAGTTCGAAGCGGGCACACCCAATATTGCGGATGTCATTGCACTAGGCACTGCCATCGATTATTGGAATCAACTCGATCGAAAAGCCGCAGGGGCTTGGGAAAAGGAGTTGCTGAATTATGCAACGAAGTTAATTTCGGAGATCCCTACCGTTAGACTCATTGGCACAGCCGCTGAGAAAGCAAGTGTAGTATCTTTTGTGATTGAAGGAGTAAATGCCATGGATGCTGGAATGTTTCTCGACACGAAAGGAATCGCCGTGCGAACCGGTCATCATTGCACCGAACCCGTTATGCATTTCTTTAAAATTCCAGGAACCCTTCGTGCCTCGTTTATGTTTTATAATACCAAGGAGGAGATTGATGCGCTTGCCGAAAATCTAACCAAGGCCATCGCCTTATTGCAAACCCATTCGGTAGCATGAGTACGCTGTTAGAAATAGAAAAGGAAATTCTTTCCGACTTCGAATTATTCGATACATGGGAAGAGAAATACCATTATATCATTGAGCTCGGGCAAAAGTTAGGTCCACTCGAGGATAAATATAAAATTGAAGAGTATAAAATCAAAGGATGTCAAAGTTCAGTGTGGCTGAATGGAGAAGAACGCGACGGAAAATTATTCTTCAGCGCCGATAGCGATTCTACTTTTGTAAAAGGAGAAATTGCATTGCTGATGATGGTCTTGTCGGGACAAACACCAGAAAATGTACTGGAGGCGAAGTTGGAATTCATCGACGCGCTTGGATTGCGTCAACATATTGCAGTAACCCGTGCCAACGGATTAGCATCCATGATTAAACAAATGAAGACTTATGCGTTTGCCATGACAAGCGCTAACAAATAATTGAAGTATGACCGAGGCAGAAACTACGACGACCGAAACTACAATGACCGAAACGAATCTCATTCCCGAAATAAAATCATTGCGCGATCGCATCATCGATGTATTGAAGTCGTGCTATGATCCGGAAATTCCTGTAGACATTTGGGAGTTGGGATTGATTTACGAAATCAACATCAACGAAGGCAATGATGTACATATCATGATGACTTTAACGTCACCAGCCTGCCCCGTTGCCGAAACACTTCCTCCCGACGTTGAACAAAAAGTACGCGATATCCCCGACGTAAACACCGCTAAAGTAGAAATCACCTTCAACCCCCCCTGGGAAAAAGACATGATGAGC
Source organism: Bacteroidota bacterium (assembly GCA_031421935.1). GTDB lineage: Bacteria > Bacteroidota > Bacteroidia > AKYH767-A > OLB10 > JAJTFW01. The sequence continues at coordinate 6,039 of JANOPQ010000029.1, forward strand.
GAAGAAGCAAGGTTGGAGCTGGGGATGTGGTAGATTTAATTAAGAATTAAGAATTAAGAATTCAGAATTAAGAATTCAGAATTTGTATTCTCTTTTCATACTCAATTGCAAATTCACAAATTCGAAAGATTCGCATATTCGTAATTCGTACATTCGTATAGATTCGTAGTTCGTAGCCTATGTACATTCGTATTGATTCGTAGTTCGTAGCCTATGTACATTCGTATTGATTCGTAGTTCGTAGCCTATGTACATTCGTATCGATTCGTAATTCGTATCCAAAGTACATTCGTATTGATTCGTAACCTGCTTTCTGCAGGCAAGTTCGTAACCTAAAATTAGCGTATTAGCGCATTCGTAAGATTCGTAATTCGTACATTCGTATCGATTCGTAATTCGTATCCAAAGTACATTCGTAACCCTAGATGATAGAAAATAAAGTAACAAACTCCTCTCTCCTCACTCTCGACCTCGAAGAGTGGTATCCTGAATCCGATGTGATGGAATTGGATATTGCTAATTTGTTGGTGGAAGGATTGTTGCTGCGCGAAAAAGATTTTAGAGCTTTTATTTCTGAGAACGATTGGAGTCAATATTTAGACAAACACGTCGCTTTGTTTTGTTCAACCGATGCGATTATTCCACGTTGGGCATGGATGCTTTTGAGTACTTCTTTGCATCCCTTTGCAAAAACTATTGTTTTCGGTAATACACAAACGTTAGTGGAGGAGTTATATCGTGAGAAGATCGCAACTTTGAATATTGAAGAATATCGCGACCAACGTGTCGTAATAAAAGGCTGCAGTAAAAAGCCAGTTCCTGTTCAAGCGTATGTTCAGTTAACGGCTCGATTGAGTCCAGTAGTAAAAAGCATCATGTACGGAGAACCTTGCAGCACCGTACCCGTTTTTAAGAGAGCAAAAGGCTAATTTTTTGGAATTTCTGTAAAAAGACTATCTTCGTTTCATAATATCAACGCTCATGAAAAAGCTTCTATTTATTTTAATGTGTAGCCTGCCATTCGCTGGATTTGCTCAACAATTGCCAGAAAAAGATCCTTCCGATGAAAATGTATTTATTGCGGTAGAAGTGATGCCCGAATTTCCAAGTGGAACGACAGCTATGATGGAGTATCTTTCAAAAAGTGTGAAATATCCAAGTGATGCTTTAGCAGTTAAAATTACTGGGAAAGTTTATGTATCATTTGTCATTAATGAAAATGGGAAAGTGACGGATGTTAAAGTGTTGCGTGGTATTGGAACGTCTTGTGATAAAGAAGCAATTCGTGTTGTAAGTGAAATGCCAGACTGGACTCCTGGAACGCAAAATGAAAATCCAGTTAAAGTGAAGTATACACTTCCGATTGCTTTTAAACTTTCTTAGTTAATTATGTCCATCACCCTTGATGAAATCAAACATCCCATCCGAAAGGAAATGGAGGCGTTTGAATTGAAATTTCGCAAGGCGATGCAAAGTTCCGTACCGCTCCTCGATCGTATCATGCATTATATCGTGAAACGAAAGGGAAAGCAAATGCGTCCGATGTTTGTATTTTTATCGGCCGGATTAAATGGAGGTATTTCCGAAAGTACTTATCGTGCTGCTTCACTGATCGAACTATTACACACCGCCACTTTAGTGCACGATGATGTAGTGGATGATAGTAATTTGCGAAGAGGTTTTTTTTCGATTAATGCCATCTGGAAAAATAAAATTGCAGTACTTGTTGGTGACTATCTTTTGTCGCGCGGATTATTACTCTCTGTAGAACACGAAGAATTTGAATTGCTGAAAATTGTTTCAACGGCAGTCCGTAAAATGAGCGAAGGAGAATTATTGCAAATTGAAAAAGCAAGAAAGCTCGACATTAACGAAGAAATTTATTACGATATCATCCAAGCTAAAACGGCATCGCTCATTGCAAGCTGTTGCGCAACGGGAGCTTCTTCCGTGAATGCCACCAAAGAAAGTGTATCACGTATGCATGATTTTGGTCAAGCCGTGGGAATGGCATTTCAAATTAAAGATGATCTCTTCGATTATGAACAAGCCGAAAAAACCGGAAAGCCACGCGGCATCGACATTAAAGAGCATAAAATGACTTTACCACTCATCTATGCACTGAATAATTCCACTTCAAAAGACAAGCGATTTATCATCAATACCGTGAAAAGTTATAGCGATGATAAGGCTCGTGTGGAACAGGTAATTAATATGGTGATGACTGCAGGTGGATTGAAGTATGCCAAGGGGAAAATGCACCAATATCAGGATCAGGCATTTACTATATTGAATACTTTTCCTTCTTCGGTCTATAAAGATTCATTGGAACAGCTAGTTAGGTTCACCACCGAGCGAAATCACTAATTTTTGGTGCGAGATTTTATCGCCTGATGTATCTTTACCCTCCATGATTAACAATAACACCAAACAACAAATTCTCGAAACCGTTCGCATCGAAGAGGTGATAGGGGATTTTGTTTCGTTGAAAAAGCGAGGTGCTAATTTATTGGGGAATTGTCCTTTTCATAATGAACGTACGCCATCGTTCACCGTATCGCCTGTAAAAGGATTTTATAAGTGTTTTGGTTGTGGTAAAGCTGGCGACTCAGTTACCTTCGTGATGGAGCATGAGCATTTTACTTTTCCTGAAGCTTTGCGTTACTTGGCAAAGAAGTACAGCATTGCCATTGAAGAAGAAGCGCCAACTGCAGAGTTCATCGAGCAACAAACGCAACGTGAAAATTTATTTACAGTCACTGCATTTGCTGAAAAATTTTATCAAGATTATTTATGGGAGAATGAAGAAGGCAAGGCCATTGGATTAAGTTATTTTCGAGAACGTGGATTCACCGATGATGTGATTCGCCGATTTAATTTAGGATTCGCTCCCGATAAATGGGATGGTTTGGTTACTGCAGCAGAAGCTGCAGGTCATCAACAAGAGTTGTTGGAGAAAACTGGATTGATCATCGTTCAAGAAAATAAAAAGTACGATCGTTTTCGTGGTCGTGTCATTTTTCCCATTCATAATTTAACAGGTCGTGTTGTTGCATTTGGTGCGCGCATCTTAAAAACGGATCCGAAAAGTCCCAAGTATTTAAATTCTCCCGAGACGGAGATTTACTATAAGAGTAAAAATTTATACGGCATCGCACAAGCACGAAAATCGATTGCTGCTTTTGATTCTTGTTATTTGGTAGAAGGATATACGGATGTAGTGTCAATGCATCAAGCAGGAATTGAAAATGTAGTCGCTTCGAGCGGTACAGCATTAACGATTGAGCAAATACGATTGATTGGAAGGTACACCCGAAATATTTCGGTGTTGTATGATGGTGACCCTGCTGGAATCAAAGCTTCACTACGTGGTATTGATTTGATTTTAGAAGAAGGAATGAATGTGCGTGTGGTTTTGTTTCCGGATGGAGAAGACCCCGACTCCTATGCAAAACGTGTTTCTACCGAAGAGCTCAAAGCATTTTTGAAAGAGCAAGCTGTTGATTTTATCACCTTCAAAACAAAATTATTGCTCTCCGATGCATCCGGCGATCCCATCAAAAAGGCAGCGCTCATTCGAGATATCGTAGAGACCATTGCTAAAGTTCCGGATGCCATTACGCGCTCCACATACATCAAGCATACTTCCGATTTGATGGAGATGAGCGAAACCGTTTTAATTGGCGAGCTCAATAAAATTTTACGTCAACAAGATAAAAAGAGAGAAGGTACACCACCACCAAATGCAGGTGATCCATTTTTACCTCCGCTTACAGAAGAAGAATTTCAAGAGCAAGAAGAGCCGATTAATTATTTAGATGCAACGATACAAGAAGAGGAAATAATTCGTGTGCTGTTGCATTATGCCGAAGAGCAATTTGATTTTATGGATTTAGGATCGGCGGAAGTGGAACCCATTCGTTATCGAGTAATCGATTTTGTGATTAGTGTGCTTCGCGACGATGGCATTCATTTTACCAATGAAGCCTATGCTGGATTACTTGCAGCATTCTCCGTTCAGTTTGATGAGGGAAAACCATACAATCAGCAAGAATTTTTGCAAGAGCTAGAACCTCAAATAAAAAATACGGCGATTCATTTATTAACCCCGCCCTATGAACTTGCCGATTGGGCCGCCCATCAAGTAGAAGTAAGAGAGGAGAGAACCGTTTTACATAAAGCCGTTATCGATCCCATCATGTACATCAAGAAAAAGCAGTTGGGGAAAATGCGAGAAGAACTTTTGCAACAACTCAAAGCACGAATCGAAGCCGAATTACCATACGATGAATTGCTCGAAGATTTTAATCGACTTAATCAATTGCAAGCGCAATTAAATCGTTACACAAATACAGTGATTCAGAAATAGAATTGTCTATTTTTCGGATTAACTAAAATTAAGCGAAAAGCTATTCCCATTTTACCGTATTTTTCCGCTTCATATCCCTCGGAACTGTTGGTGTGCGCTTACACTAAGTTAATTTACGGGATACGCCCGAACTTGAATTAACGTAATTCAAAATATACCTTTTCAATTAATTTATAATTTGTTTTGTTTCCATTTTTAATCATTGGAATCCACTTTCCATTTGTCAAATAAATCTTATTTTCAACTTCTTTATCCATTAAAGGCGAAACCCCTTTCAAAATTTTAAAATCAACAATATTTCCAGTTGTATCTATTTCAATTTCAAAGCAAACATTTCCAATTATTTTTTCAGACTTTAATTCAGCTGGATACCTAATTTTGCTTCTAAATACATTATAAAATTCGGAATTTCCGCCTATAAAATTATCATCTACTGAGCCTCTGCCAAAAACTAAATCTTGACTTTTACATTGACCAAATGTAATTATCATTAAGCTTAATGTAATTATTAATTTATTCATTTTAATCAAAATTCGGTATTTGCGTAATTATACAATTTGATTTATTTATAACGAGATTTGAATTCAATACTTCTTATAAATTTTCTTTATCATAATAATAGCATGTGTTATCCCTTTACAAGTATTTTAGTTATTCGACCTTCGGATGTATTAATGGTCAGGATGTAGAGGTTTGATTCACCCTTAAGTTCAATGTTTGTGCTTGATAGTTGCGAATAGGTTTGTTTAAAAATTACTGCACCTGTAGCATCACAGAGCACTAACTCTACATCATAGATGGGTTCCTCAAATGTAATTTGAACCTCATTGGTTGTGGGATTTGGGTAAGCAGATATTTTAATACTCTTGCTTATTTCACCATTAATAGATGTTGGGGTTTGGCTCAATTTTAAATTAAAAATATCAAGTAAGCCTGAAGATGTATGATTATTAGTTCCTATTCCAGGGTCAAAATCAACAGTAGCTCTAAAATATCCTGTGATGTAAACATTAAATAAATCTGTCTTGATGGATAAACCTTCATCAAAAGATGATCCGCCAAATGTTGTAACCCAAAGGAAATTTCCTACACTATCCAGTTTCTGAATAAAGACATCTCTCGAACCTGCCGAAGTGTAGTTTGTTGAACCTGATCCCGGATCAAAATCTGCTGTTCCTTCAAAACCTCCTGTGGTATATATGTTTCCTTGAGTATCAATAGTGATAGAGCTACAACCATCAGACATATTTCCTCCGAATGACTTAGTCCACAGGTAATTTCCGGCTGTATCAAATTTTTGAATAAAAGCATCATAACTCCCTAATGAAGAAATGTAGTTTACTCCTACTCCAGGGTCAAAATCAACAGTCAATCCAAAAGCTCCTGTCAGATAAATATTTCCTGTATTGTCTTTGCAAATCGATGTACATCCATCATAAGAAAGCCCTCCAAATGATTTTACCCAGACAAAATTGCCTGCTGAATCTAGTTTCTGTAAAAATATGTCACGTAATCCTACTGAAGTCAAGATGGTCGTTCCTGATCCAGGATCAAAATCTGCGCTTCCTTCAAAGTAACCTGCACAATAAACATTTCCTACGTCGTCTAATAATAAAGGACCGCCGGCATCGTATGAGTTCCCTCCAAAGGACTTCGCCCAAAGAAAATTGCCTGTTGCATCCAATTTTTGAATAAAAATATCATGTGCCCCTACTGCAGTAAGTTGAAATATACCAGCACTTGGATCAGCATCAGCCATTAATTCAAAGCTACCAGTAGTATAAACATTCCCTAATAAATCTGTTGTAATTGAATAACCTTCATCTACAAAGTTCCCTCCGAAATTTTTTGCCCAAAGGAAATTACCTAAGGCATCCATTTTCTGAATGAAAATATCAACGGATCCAATGGCGGTAAGGTTTGAAATTCCGGCTCCGGGGTTAAAATCAACAGTTCCAAAAAAACGCCCAGTGGTAATAATATTTCCGGAAGCGTCCACCGTACTAGAATATCCCAAATCACCGCCTGTACTACCAAATGATTTTGCCCACTGGAAATTTCCACTGGCATCCATTTTCTGGACAAAAATGTCGTAATCTCCTAATGAATTGAGTATTGCTGTTCCAGATCCGGGATCAAAATCTACAGTTCCCCGGAAAGAACCGGTTGTGTATACATTGCCAAAATTGTCCAAACTGATAGATGATCCTACATCTTCTAAACTACCTCCATATGACTTTGCCCAATTTAGGTTTTGCGCTCCTATTTTTGCTGTAAAGAATAAAAGAAAAACAGCAATGTATTTTATTGTAATTGATTTCATCTTTATTAATTTATTAAAATAAGTTAGTCAGATATTTTGTATTTCAAGTTTAGTTTTAATAGTAAACTCTAAAGTTTTCAGCCCGAACAAGAGGGTAAAGAAAGAGTAAAATGCAAACAACAATCTATAGATTCATTGATGATTTAAATTTTGAGAAGTTTAAGCTGAATAAAGATATAGTTTTTCTTGATATATTTCAAAATTCAAATCATTTCAAAAACTTAAGAGTATTTAAAAGCGACCGATAGGCTTAGCGCCTTTGCGCCTTTGCGAGAAAAATTCACCTTGAGCTTGTCGAGGGGTAGCGAAGAGAAAACTTTGCATCCCGATAGCTATCGGGATTGCGCCTTAGCGAGAAAATTTGGCGAAGAGAAATCTGTCGAAGAGAAAAGCATTATTCGAATGCGATTAAATTATTGTAAGCCTATTGTTCAAGCCTCTCCCTAGCCCTCTCCAATGGAGAGGGAATTAAATAATTAATTTTATTTGATAAAATTTGGAATTAAACATAGAAATCTTTGCGAGAAACTTTATCGAAGCTTGAAGCGACCGAATGAATTTTGTTTGCAAATATTATTTTTTCATCACTTTTAATAATGCTTTTTTGTCACCGGAACTTATTTCAATAAAGTACACACCCGCTTCTCCTGTTATGTTGAGTTGCAATAAGGATGAGTTGTTGAAATTTTTATTGTGAACTATTTGCCCTAATAAATTGCTTACGATTACTGTAACATTATTGTAGATTGAACCTAAATCAATATTCAGCTTTCCATTCGTTGGGTTAGGATAAACCGTAAGGGTATTGCCAAAACTATTTTCCAAAACACCCACATTGTTTACTGCTTCACAGGATGAAGTATCAATACAACCATTTTGAGTAACAGCAACAGCATAATTTCCATTTGTTGTTGCTGTGTAACTTTGGTTAGTAACTCCGCTAATTACAGCAAAATTGTTTCCACAATCCAGCCATTGGTAGGTAGATCCTGTAGCATTGGCAGTAAGAATTGGTGAGGTATTGGTTACACCTACATTAACCGTATTGATGGTGATATTAATAGTCATTATACTATCGCAACCAAGCTGGTTGGGAATGGTATCCAAAATCGTTTGTGAAGAAGTGTAAGTTTCATCACCGCTTGGAACAGTGTAGCTGTTGCAGGCAGTAACGGAAAAAGAAGAAGTTGTTGGAGAGCAAAAGAAATACACCCGGGTATGCCCAGCATCGCTTCCGTTTCCATCATTGTATTCCGCCCCAATGGCAGCAGTATTGCTGCTGGGCATGCTTACTGAGGAACCTGAGTTATCTTGTGCTGCTTCACCATCAATGTCAATTCCATTTTGCACCCATGCGCTTCCATTCCAAGAATAAATACGCACATAGCCTCTCGCGTTTCCAGCATTTCCTGGCGCCCCAATGGCAACGGTATTGCTGTCGGGCATGCTTACCGTCGTGCCGGATCGGTCATCAACTGCTTCCCCATCTATGTCAATTCCTTTTTGTACCCAGTTTCCTCCATTGGCAGGATTCCAGCTGTATATGCGAACATGGCCTGCACTGCTTCCGTTTCCACTATTGCTTGGCGCCCCAATAGCAACGATATTGCTGTCAGGCATACTTACCGAGTAACCTGATCCGTTTTGTGCTGCTTCCCCATCAATATCACTACCTTTTTGTAGCCAGGTCCCACCATTAGCAGGATTCCATTGGTAAATACGCACATGGCCGGAACCAGCTCCGTTTCCAATATTTGAGATAGCCCCAATGGCAACGGTATTGCTGTCGGGCATGCTTACCGACCAGCCTGAGTAGTCATCAGTTGCTTCCCCATCAATGTCTATTCCTTTTTGTACCCATGTCCCACCATTAGCGGGATTCCAACGATATACTCGCACATGACCAGAACTGTTTCCGTTTGCATTATTGTTTGGTGCCCCAATGGCAACGGTATTGCTGTCGGGCATGCTTATCGAGTGGCCTGAGTTGTTACCGATTGCTTCCCCATCAATGTCAATACCTTTTTGTACCCATGTGCTTCCGTTCCAACGATAAATGCGTACATGGCCTGCAAAGGTTCCACTGGTAAATATTGTCCCAATAGCAACGGTATTGCTGTCGGGCATACTTACCGAGTGACCTGAAAATTCATTTGCTGTATCCCCGTCAATGTCTGTTCCTTTTTGCACCCAAGTCCCGCCATTAGCGGGATTCCAGCGGTAAATGCGCACATGGCCTACATTAATGTAACTGCCGTCATTAGAAATTGCCCCAATGGCAATGGTGTTTTTGTCGGGCATACTTACCGAGTAGCCAGATAGGTCACTTGCGGCTTCCCCATCAATGTCTGCTCCTTTTTGCAAAAAAATTTGTGCATTACTTATGTTAATTACTGCGAAGAATGCTAGCAGTAGTGTGCATGTCTTTTTCATTGTTGAGCGTTTTTTAGGAGATGTCATATTCTCATTTGCTGATAGTTTTCAAATATACTAATTGCCAATGCACAAAAGATAACGTAGCTTTATTGGTCTTCCGAAGGTAGATTCTGCAAAACAAACTTATTACTCTGGTCAATGTGCACGATAAACTTTAGCATAGTGCAGCCTTAGCGTCCCGATAGCTATCGGGATTGCTTAGCGCAGCCTTTGCGCTTCTGCGCCTTTGCGAGAAAAAATAGCGAGAGGAAAACTATCGAAGAGAAAATTTTCGTAACGCAGCCTAAATCCACATTGAAATGAAATTTTCGTTTTTCATTTTTTTCTTTTCGAATTGATAATTGGTATTGCTAAGTTAAAGTTCATATAATGGCTCGCAAAGTCCTGCCTGCCGGCAGGCAGGCGCAATCCCGATAGCTATCGGGACGCAAAGAAATCATAATCTGATTCTAAAGAAAAGCTAATCCGCATTTATCATATTTATCCGAGTCATCAGCGTTCAAATTTCTGAAACTTTATGATAAATAATTTTAATAAAAGAGTAAAGCACAATTAAAATCGCAACACAAATACAGTAATTCAAAAATAAATTTAGTGATTAACCACTACTTTTTGCAGATGAATTTTTCCATTTTCCTCCGTACATCTCACCTGATAAATTCCACTCGCCACCGATTGTAAATCGATTCGGTTTCCTTCTCTATAAAGAGTAGAAATAAGTTTGCCGCTTACATCCCACATTTCAATTTTCTGCAAAGGCTGATTGGATTCAATGAAAAGATAGTTGGAGCAAGGATTGGGATAGAGTAGTAGGCTAGGCGTCGCCGTTAGTGATTGCACTCCCGTCAATAAGGAAGGATCTAAAATAAATAACCCCCCTGTTTGTGTTCCAATCCATAATTTTTGATCGTGTGCCATGCGAATGGTTTGAATCATATTATCGGTAAGCGGTGAATTGGAGGTGTCGTATTTCACAAAGTTGCTTCCGTTTTTATAAAGAAGTCCATGGGTGTTGGTACCTGTCCAAGGTTGGTCAAGTGCATCTAACGCAACCGAGGTAAGACTCGCTGTCGGAATATTAGAAGAAACCAAATTATATGTCAACCATCCAAATCCATTTAGTTTTACGGCTAATCCATTCCCAGGAGTAGCCAAATAAAAATTTTGATTGACATCCATGTCAATGCCAAGGACTGTATTATCTGGAATGCCTGAATTCTGAATGGTGAAGGAAGTGAGATTGGTATCTTTCTCGATGAGCAGTACACCACCGTTTACAGTTCCAACCCATTTGTCATCCGTGTTCGGATTTACAAAAATACAAGCAATGTTATTCGATCCAAGTACGCTATTCCACATGGTATATACACTCCAATTATTGGCAGAATCTATTTTTGCTAATCCGCCAACGGTACCAATCCATTTAGTGTTGTTTTGATCAATCGCCAAACTTCTTACAAAGTCATCCGGTAATGATGAATTAAAAGTATTGTAGATGGTCCATATCGTATCATTAAATACGCTGATCCCATTAGCAAAGGTTCCAATCCATTTCACCTGATTCGTGTCAATAGCGATGCTTCTAATGTCGTTATTACCAATTCCTGAATTGGAAGTATTGAAGATGGTCCAAACCCCATTGCTGAATTTAGCTAAGCCGAAGTCGGTTCCAATCCAAGCTGTACTATCATTCTCAAAAGCTATACAACGTACGGAGTTGTTGGGGATTCCGGAATTGCTCATATCAAATTGAGTCCAAGCAATGGGTTGAGCGGTTGAAGAATTTCCATTGATGAAGAAAATCAAGAAGAGGAAATAGAGAAATGGATTTTTCATGTGCTGTGGTGTATGGTACAAAAGTACGAAGCCGTTCCTTTATTCAAAGAACGGCTTCGTTTTAATAGTGCAATTTAATTATTCGATGATTAAACGTTTCGCAATGGATTTACCATCTTGCTTAACACTTACTACATAAACACCTTTTGTGAATTCACGAACATCTAATTTATAAGAGTTGATTCCATATTCCACTTTTATTTCTTGTGAGTATACCGCTTGTCCTAAAATATTGTCAATTCTTAATACTCCGTCTTTATTCAACAAACTTTGGAATTGAATTTCTACAAAAGAGGAAGCAGGATTTGGCAATAAAGAAACATTAGCTTCTGTGTTTTCATCAGATACTTTCGCACAAGCTGTAACAGTAACGGATTTTGCGCGGGTAGCTGAAACTCCACATGCATTCGTTGCGGTTACTTTTACTTTCCCTGAAGTGGCGTTCGCATTAAAATCTACAAGTATTGCATTCGATCCTTGTCCCGATGCAATGGTAGAATTTGTTAAGCTTGTCCAAGTATATGAACTTGTTCCGTATACACTAGAAACGCTATAGGCTACTCCCGTTTGACCAGCACATACACTAGCAGCGCCTACAATTGTTGAAGGAATATTAGGTACAGCTTTCACTGTCTTTGTTCTTGCTGTGCTTGAACCACAACCATTCGTTGCACTAACTGAAATGGTTCCCATGGCAAAGCTCGGCGCATATTGAACGGAAATTGCATTGCTTCCTTGACCAGATACGATTGTAGCACCTGCTGGTACCGACCAAACATAATTGATTCCGGCCACTGATGTAACACTATACAATTCTAAACTATTACATACACCAGAAGCATTACCAAGCATTGAAGAGGGAGTTGCTGGCAAATTTAAACTTAGCGCTTTATATTTGATAGCGCTTGTGCCACATGCATTGGATGCAGTAACTTTTAAATTTCCACCAGTAAATCCAGCATTGAATTGTAATGAGATGGTATTCGTTCCATTACCAGAAAGAATAATTGTTCCTGCAGGACCAATCCAATTGTAAGAAGTTGCATCTGCTCCTTGCGCGACACTGTATACTTCGACTGACCCGTTGCATGCTTTTGTTGCTCCCAAAACCGTTGCTGGCTTAGCGGGTGCATTCACATTTGAAACAACCGCTTTACAAGCTGCTGCACTACTTCCACAATTATTAGAAGCCGCAACACAAATAGAACCGTTAGCAATTCCAGATGAAATTTGTAAAGAGGTAGTTCCTTGTCCAGAAAGAATAGTTATACCACTAGGAACAGACCATGTATAAGAACTTGCATTGTTTGCCGTACCTACAGAATAGAATTCACTTGCAGAAGCACAAAGATTCGCTGCTCCGGAAACAGCAGAAACTGCAGCAGGAATATCATTAACACTTACATTTGAGAGCGCAGATCCTGTGCATCCATGGATGTCAGTTCCTACAACAGTATAGTTAGTCGATGATGCAGGAGATGCAATAACCGTTGTTCCGGTTGCTTGATTTAAACCTGTACTTGGACTCCAAGAATAAGTAAGTGCACCATTTGCAGTTAAGTTCGCACTTTGTCCAACACAAATACTTGTACCAGCAGTTGCCGTAACGTTTGGTAAATTATTTACCGTTACCGTTACATTACTACTTGCTGAACAACCGTTGCTACTTCCTGATATGGTATAAGTAGTCGTTTGTGATGGAGATGCATTTACTAAATTTCCAGAAGTTACATCTAAACCCGTTGCTGGACTCCAACTTAAATTGGAAGCACCCGTTGCTTGAAGTACTACGGAATTCCCTGCGCACATACTTACATTTCCTGTATTGGTAATGGTAGGTGGTGTATTTACAACTAATGTTACATAAGAAGTATCTACACATCCAGCACTTGTTCCAATTACCATGTAAGAGGTCGTTTGTGATGGATTAGCAGTAACATTAGCACCGGTTGTTGCACTTAAACCAATACTTGGACTCCATGAATAATTGTCGGCACCACTTGCAGAAAGTGTTGCACTTTGTCCATTACAAATTGGAGCGGGAGTATTTGTAGTTACATTTAAATTATTTCCAACATTTACGGTTACTGAATTTGATCCACTACATCCACTTCCGCTTTCTGTTGCTACTACAGTGTATGTAGTAGTGGTAGTTGGAGATGCACTTGTGTTTTGAGTTGGATTTGTAAAGCCTGCTGGATTGGATGTCCAGTTGTAACTTACAGTAGTTGGAACAACATTGTTCAATGACAAGGTCCATGTATTAAGCGTTCCAACATCGGTACCCGCTTGATCAATAATTTTTAAAATCCAAGTTCCATTTACGTTTCCTGTCAATGAAGAAAAAGCACCGTCAGGACGATAGGTGCCAGCAAAAGGAGCTGAACCTGCAGAGATAAGAGTAGCTGCATTCGCTGTGAATAAAGTATTATTGAAATTATCACCGCTTCCACCACGACGATTACTTAAGTTGATCGTGTTTTGTGATGGAGAAATTAATTGTACTAATAAATCACCATCATAAGTATGCGTAATATTTAATCGAACGGATACAATAGTGTTTGAATTTAATGTAGCAGGATTGATGTTGCTTACTGTTATTGGACTTGATATTCCTGTTGCATTATTGTCAGGAATTGAAAATACAGCGCTATTTGTTAAAGCAACCACTTGATTGGTGGTTCCGCCTGCAGTTGCCGACGATGTTAATTGAACCAAATCGCCTGCACAAATTGAATTACTAGAAGAAGACGCAGTAACTGGAATTTGAGAAACGGTAACTACGGTAGTAGCAGATGTTGCAGAACAACTTGCTCCATTACCAACAGTCACACTGTAGCTTCCTGATTGATTTACGGTGATTGATTGTGTAGTGGCTCCATTCGACCATAGATAATTAGCACCTGAAGTAGCCGTTAAAGAAACACTTCCACCTTGGCAAAAAGAGGTAGATCCACTTGCTGTAACAGTTGGAACAGATCCACCTTGTTGTGTAAGGTTTACCTGAACTGCCATAACATTATTGTTTTCGTTACTCTCTAAAAAGACGTTGTAAGGATCCAATTGTACCACTAACCAATAAGTACCATTACATAATCCTGGAGGTAAGTTTACCCACATTCCATCTAAAGACTGATAGTAGATATCCGTGTAACCAGAAGAAATTCCTTGTACTGTTGGAGAACAACCATAACTTCCGCCTCCTAAACCATAGTTCGGGAAGTTTGCATTTAGCATTGTGTTATTTGCACTATCTCTGCAATGTCCGTTGTAGGTTGAACAAGAACCGTAATCCATCAAACAAAAAGCAAGCTTTGAACCTGTTCCAATTACAGGCCAATTCAATGGATTTGGATCTGCCGTTGCGTTACGTAATGTATAAATTCCCCAATCATCCACATGCATGTGACCATGGCTAGGATGATAAGTCATTGTTCCAGCATAACGATCATACGAAGTCATGGTATTACCGTTTTTATGATAAACGCGCTGATTTAATATCGTCTTTAACGGTTGACCGTTTGGACAAGTAAAATTACTTGCTACATTATAAAATGTATCTGTACCGCAAATTGCAGTAGAGGTAGAACGAACTTCTAACGCACCAAATCCAATGTTAGGAGTCGATACAGAAACACGAAGACGACCATCATTACCACTACAAGGAGGATTACAAACTTGTGGGTACTCTACGTGCCCACTTGTTCCATAAACACTGAGAGGTGGAGGAGCAACATGAATGTCTGGTAATAAATCGCAATTGGTAGTCCCATCTTTACAAGCGCAAGTGGTTGCATTAGTCGTTGTGCACTGTGAATAACCTAAAAATGGAAACATTAGTAAGGTAATCCAAAATAGTAATTGTTTTTTCATGAATCGTTTTTTGATTTGTTTTAGGAATATTGTACTCTGCAAATTACAGGATTTTTTTTGTTGTTGCAAACTTTTGGTAGTAAGATGTCGGAAGAATATTTTTTCAGAATCCGCCTCCAAATATCCTACAAACTTTTAGTAATTGTGATAATTTATAGGCAAATAGATAGTTTATTAGGGCTGATAGACCACATTCATAGGTGAATAAAAGTAGTTAAAAGGAGTAAAAAGTTGAATTCATTATGATTTTAGAGTTGAAAACCTAAGTATATTTTAATTTAAACAATTGATATTCAATTAAATGATTAACGCAAAAGGCGATCCAAAGTCCTATTGAAGTCGAATTTATATTTTTCCCATTCCTCGCCCGTAGCAGGACCTGAAAATCCGCTATGAACCTTTACAATATTTCCTTTGCGATCAACGAATAACGTTGTCGGATAGGAGAAAAAGTTTTGTATAGATGGTAAAACTTTTTGTACATCTCCTTTTTTATTGGTTCCTGCAATCAATAATGGATAGTGAATATTTAATCGCTTTTGCATTTTTATTATTCCTTTTTTGGCAATATTAAAATCAGGTGATCGTTCAAAGGCTAATCCAAAAATGGTTAACCCTTCTTCTTTTCGAGAAGTATAAATACTATCCAAAAAAATACTTTCATCCATACAATTAGGGCACCAAGTTCCAAAGAGTTGAATTATTTTCACATGATGACGGTACCCCACATC
>JANOPQ010000030.1:0-2942 GCA_031421935.1 Bacteroidota bacterium
TCCATCACTTCAGCATTTTTCCCAATATAAATTGGACCACCATTTGTATTAAAAGTACTTGCTTCTACTTTAGCGCCTTTTTCTAAAAATATTAAATTCTTCATTTGTGTATGGTATTTATCAGCAAAATGGAAATTTGAATTTTAATATGGGAAGTGTTGATCTCGCAGTAGGGACGTTTTACGGAATTTTCAATGGAGATGGATTACCAACGTTTAATATAGCTGGGGTATATAAACAAACTGCTGGCGATTTTCGAGGTATTCAAAATAACGCAACTTTTTCGGCAGGTGTTCCTGATTTCCAAATTGGGAGCGTGAATTTTACAGGAGGTGTTTTTATTGCTAATTATAGTTGTAATCCAGTTTCGTCTACTATTTCATATCTAGTTGCGGGCAACATGAATATTAGCTTTTCGAATACAACTGATTTATTTGCCATTCACCGATTAGCTACGCTAAGTACTACAGCTGCTACTGCTAAATTGAATATGCAAGTTGGCGGAGATTTTACTATTTCTGGTGTATTAGGTGAATTCAACTCCAATAATGCTACAGGAATCGAAACGATTAATTTGCTGGGTTCGTTTAATGTTTCTGGAGGAAACAATTATTTTAATGTTATTCCTAATTATGGCGCAAACGGTCATGCATCAACGTTTACCGTTAATAGTAATGTTTCTATAAGTGGAGGGAATACCTATTTAAGCTCAGAATCGGGTTTGCTTACTGCTAATCTACAAGGGAATTTAACGTTGAGCGGCGGTGTTCTAACCATGAAAGGGGGACCAGGTATTGCAAATATCAATTTGGCCAATAATTTTTTACAAAGTGCAGGAAATTTAACTATTTATAATAATGCAACAATTGCTTCTGGTGATGCAATCACGTGGAATGTTATTGGAAATTTTACTCAAAGTGGTGGAGCAATTTCTTTTAGTACAAATACAGTTTCTACAGCCATCAATACACTCAATCTTAAAGGCGGAAGTTATACATTAGGAGCAGGTGGGTCAATGACACGTGCGGGTGCAGGAACAGCCTCAGTTTTTGGCGTATTAAATTTCAATCGTGTTGGCACTATTTCCATGACTCGTTCAGGTACTCATGATATTCAACAAGTAAAACAGAATATTTTAAGCAGTTGTATATTGGATGTGGTTTCCGGAAATTTGCAGATAGCCTCTCATACGTCAGCTTCCACCGATTTATTGGTGGTCCATCCAGCAGCCACTTTGAATTTGAATGCGAATCAACTTTTTTCTAATGTAACTTCTACCAATTCGGGCATTTCATTATTAAGTACGGCACGCCTACGAACCAGTCATGCTTCTGGATTTTTTAATAATACGTCTGTAGCTGCTATCAGCAATGTAGGAGCAATGAATTTTTACTTAGATCAAACTAGTGTCGTTGAGTATTACGGAATAGGAAATCAAGTTTTGACAGGTATTAATGTTGGAGTTGCCACATCAAACAATCATAAGTATGGAGTTTTAGAAATTAATAATACTGGTGTTGGAACTTTCATTACGCCTACTAGTCTTCCAGCTGCTGTAAATGCAGTTTATATTCGTCAAGAACTTCGCCTAACTAATGGTATCGTTAATTTGGCAGGTGCTGCTGGCAATCCGGCGAATGGAGGAAGAACAGTTTATGTTGAACGAGCCGATCCTTCTGCTATTACCCATACCAACGGATTTTTAAGAGGTGAAGCACAAGACCATAGTGGGGCTTTAAATTGGAATGTGTCAAATGTTATCGGTACCTATATTGTTCCTTTTGCATATACAGCATCTCAATATATTCCACTAATTTATACATTGAGTTCTGGGAATGTAGGAGCCGTAAATTTTGCAACTTATCATACGGGTTCTTCAAACCTTCCTTGGCCTCCTGCAATTGCAAATTTGAATTCTGAAATTGGATTGTTACCCGATAATAGAGATGCAACGGTGGATCGTTTTTGGAATGTGTCCACAGCTACTAGTGGAATTGCTACCATTGAATTTAATTACTTGGCTTCTGAATTGCCTCCTTCACCTTACGATGATGCTACATTGATGAGAGCTCAGAATTATAATTTCGGTACCAATAAGTGGCAAGCAGCTTTACCTGTGCAAAGTGCAACGGCTAATAAAGTAAATGTGAATGGTGTGAATTCACAAAGTGATTGGGCTTTGGCAAATAATATGTCTCCATTGCCTGTATCTTGGCTATACTTTAATGCAACTTCGAAAGAAAAGAAGGTGCATGTGACATGGGCTACCGCTTCTGAAATTAATAATGATTATTTTCTTGTAGAGAGAAGTGTAGATATGATTCAGTTTGAAACATTAACTAAAATAAAAGGATCAGGAAATAGTTCTCAGATTTCATTATATGAGTTTTTTGATAATATCCCACTTCCCAATATCAGTTATTATCGTTTGCGTCAAGTTGATTTTGATGGTAAAGAAGAGTTGACCAAATGGGTCGCTATTTATCGGAAGTCAGGCGATGGTGGAAGTATTTCAGTTGGACCGAATCCAACATTTGACTTTATTTTTGTTAGTGGTTTGCAAGGTTCTTTTAAGTTGATGATGTTTGATGCGGTTGGGAAATTAATTATGGAAAATCAATTGTCAAATCCTACAGAAAAAATAAATATCGCTCACCTGCCCAATGTGATTTATTCGGCTCAATTTATTTCAGAAGAATTAGGTGTGATTACCACTAAAATAATTAAGCATTAATTCAAAGTGTTAATGTGATAACGGTCTTTTTTTTACCATTCCACCAATGGTGTCTTTAATGCTATTCACCTGAGTTCGGGTTAAGCTGCGAGCAATAACTGGTGTTGTAATGCATTTAATTTTTTTTGGTCAGTTTCCAGCACATCCTTATTAATTGAAGGCTTCTTTGGAAAGAAAGAGTAAGCTGCAAGTGCGCCCATCACATTTA
>JANOPQ010000031.1:0-2661 GCA_031421935.1 Bacteroidota bacterium
GCATGAATTTAATCCATGTTTGTTGAAGTATGTTTCTCTTTTTAATACCCATCTACAAAAATCATTTTATAAATTTAAGAATTTTTAATCCAAGTATTCCAATTTTCATCAAGAGTGGCTTATGAATTTTTTCATAGCGTCCGAATTGAATCAATTCGCCACCAAATTTCGCTTTGAAATCTCGTACTCCATAGTCTGCATCTGGTTTTCCCGCACCTAAGAAATCAAAATGTTTCAAGCCCATTTTTTGACCTTCCGCAATAGCCGCCCACGTGGAAAGGATGCTAGGATATTGATCTTTGTATTCTTTATCCATTCCTGCTATATACCATTCATAAATGGCTTTCCCGGGAAAGATCGGACAAACAATACCACCAATTATTTTTCCTTCGTACCGAATCAATAAAAATTTTCCAAGTCCTTTTGGTACGAGTTGCTCTCTAAAGAAATCAAAGAAATCTATTGGAGCTAAAGGTTTATTTACTTTTTCGTTGTAAAGTTTTTGAAGTAATAGGTAAAAATCCTTTATGTCTTCTTCGCAGTTGGTATCGATAATTTCTGCACTGCTTATTCCTTTCTTGATTTGTCGGGATTTGCTTTTGCTCATTGCAGAAAGCAATTTATCAGGACTTTCTGTATCCGTATGCACAAGGAAATTTAAATGTTCCAAATAATTAAATTTCATTTTTTGAAAAGTAGATTTCAAAAGGGAAGTATCAAAAGTATTTCTGAATTGAGTGTAGATGGCTTTTTTACCAAGAGTATCTTGATATTGATTTAAAAGGATTTCACAAACTTCATTATTGTCCACTAATGGACCTCCCCAAATGATGCTTCGGCTGGTAAGTTTAGCATAGAATTTAGGCTCTTGCTGCAGTACACTAACAAGTATACCAGCAATCTTTCCGTTGCTATCAATTGCTGCAAAAACGTGAGGTGTATATCCTGGAACGTGTTGAAATAAATCATATGCTTCAGGCAACTGGAAAAAATTTCCATCAGCATGAGCCATTACATATTCCTTCCATCCCGATTTTCGGATTAATGTTGAATCTGTATTGATGATATATTTAGTTGACATAAATTACTCGGTCATAGGATTGGCGACGTAGAAGTATTTTTTAATTGCATTCTTGATATTTTGTAAAATAAGTTCTTTGATCCAAGGTCCCATACTATTATGCCAGCGTTGTGGATGTGTTGTAATCATGATTTTTTGAGGTAGAGTATTGTTATCAACTGCCTTTATGATCTCACGGCTTCTATTAAAATTGAATCCCTGTTGAAATGGAGCTTTTACCTTGTCGCGAACACTTACTTTGTTTCCATTCCATTTCCTTCCTGTATCGGTAAGATACAATGTTTCATTGAAATTGATGTCAAAATAGGGCTCTGCAAGTATGTCGTAATTTTTATAGGAATAATCTCGCCAAATAAGTCGATTGTCCCAAATGGAAGCCGGACTTCCGTGCATGCAAATTGTTTTTACCGGATAGTATTCTCTGAAGTAATTTAAGTTTTTTTCAAAAAGTTTTAATGCCTTTTTGAAATTGCCATTGGCAAGTGATAGGTCTTCATAATGATATCCTATTTCATGCCCGAGTGCAACAATTTTTTTAATGATAGTAGGATGATTGCTTTCATCAACCACTCTAAAATAATAGGTGCTACGAACTCCCATTTCTTTTTCGATCTCTGCCTTTGCTAAACTTTGTTCTGGCAAATCATCCACATCATGTCGCATGATTACATATTTTGATGGAATAGGTTTTAAAAATAAATCCTCGTATGCAATGATAGCATAGCCGTTACGTTGAAAGGCTTCAAGTAGTTGCTTGTACTTTATGAGTGTAAAATCACGTGGCATAGTCTCTGAATCTTTCTTGTGCAGATGGGTTTTTATTTAATTCTTTGGCACTCGTTGGATAATTTTCAAAGAACCAAACGAAGAATTTTGTTGGATCAATCGTCTCTTTCAAAAAATGTTCTCTCTTCTTTTGCCAAGTAGTTTTTAAATGGTTTGTCTTTACAATTTCTTCAATTTTTTGAAGTAATTTTTGAGGCTGGTCTGTAGGTATTCCAAAGGTAAGTCCATAGGGGTTTTCTAATTCTTCTAAATAACCTAGCTTTCCTACAAAGTCGTTAAATCGAATGCTGGGTGTTCCTAAAACTGCCGCTTCAGCAGTCATCGTTTGACTATCTCCTAAATATAAATCTGCAAAATACAATACGTCTAAAATATCGGATGCTTTCACTTTAATACGGTAGGCCTCCAAAGAGGGAGAAAGTTCTCTTTCGGATGAGATATGAATTTTACCAAATGGTTTTAGTAGTTCAATAATGGATTGTGCCAATTGATCAGTAATTCCTTTTTTGTTTTCGTCATGCCATGCCGTTAGTTTTGCAAACCGAATGAAGAAATTTAATTTATCTTTTTCAAAAATCCCTTCTAATTTTTTATAATCAGGAGTGAAATAGTTAGGTCTTAGATAGGCAAGTTCATGATTGCCCTTGTATTTTATTGTTTTCGGGTGGTTGTTCCATTGTGCTGCACTACACGACTCAGGACAAAGTTGATGTGCTAAGAAAGGAACAAATATTTTGCTGTATATTGGAAATATTTCTAGGTCGTCTTCAAAGACTCCAATCGATTTGATGCCG
>JANOPQ010000032.1:0-12709 GCA_031421935.1 Bacteroidota bacterium
TTGTTGCAGATGAGCATTTTTTTCCACTTGATCCATTCGTGAAAAGCAAAGGTTGACCCGTGTTTGCATCCGCACAAAAAAAGGTTTGTAGCACTTTTGTAGCAGAGGCGTCTGGCTTTTTCTTTTTTGCTGGCGTAATCCGCTTTGTAGTAGAAGTTATTCGATGAGGGTCAATAGCATAAACACACTCTTCACTATAGTGTTCCTGGATTTCTCGAAGATGAAATATTTTTTCTTGAGCCGCTGCATAGTCTTCTACAGTGAAGCTATTTAATAGTTTGTGAACCGTTTCATCTGCAGCTAAAAATGAAAGTCCGTTGGCTGTTGAAAACCCTTGATTTGCAAGCGAACCTCTTATTCGGAGTCTATTTACTCCGATGGCAGATTCATTCACAAGTTGCATTCCAATGTGAGTAGATAGTGCGCTTTCTCCATCTGGATTGAATAACCCGGTTAGTATTTCCCACGCTCCCAGCCGCATAAGCTCAGGAATTAATAGCCAAAGGCCAACATGTGTTCCTGATATTTTTTTTGATAGTTGCTCTCTTAAAAATCGTTCATTTGTTAATGGTGTTGTTTTGGTTTTTATTAATTTTCTTTTGGTGCTTTGAATTTCAATATTTGTAATCTGCTCATTGGGGTCTAACTTATAGCAGTTTTTTTTTGAATCCCAAACTCGGTTATGGTACGCTCAACACTTCGGACACTAATTGTGATGCCTTGCTGGGATAATTTTTGAGCGATTACTTCTGCGGAATCCAATGGGTTTAAAAAGCGATGACGAAGAATTTGCTTCATTACTGTAGTAGATCTCTTCGAGTTCTGTTTTGGACCTGCCTTCTTATCTATTAATCCATCCATTCCATTCTCTTTATACGCTTTTAGAAGTTGATAATATCTCTGCTCCGAATAGCCATACTTGGCTATACTTTCTTTCACACCAATATTATAAACACCTTCTATCAGCATAAGGAATTTCAATGAAACTCCATCTTGGACATTTAATTTGCTCAATTCAAAACCCTGGGTCACTTTTTTATTTTTAGCCATAATAATACTAAATTAGTTTATGGCGGTAAATCTATGTAAAAATATAATGACTTGCAAACAAACTAACCCCATTTATAATGAAATGATCAACACAGTAAAAAGGGATCAATTATATTTCCGCCATAATTAAATTTAGTAACTTAGGACTTGCAGCTAGATAATATTACAATATTTATGTAGAAAGACTAAAGTAAAATCCCTCAATAAAATCGTTGATAACTATAGGGAACGAATCGATACGAAAGTACGAATTACGAATATACGGATACGCGAATTTACGAAAATCTCATGACGCGAAATACGAATGAACACGTCGCGAGGCTTCGCGATGCGAAATATACGAAAGGGCGAAAAAATTGTCCTGAATATAGTCGAAAGGGCGAAAGCCTAAGAAATTCAAAAAAAATTCGCCAATCCACCAATTTACCAACTTGCCAATTCCCGTAATATTAATGCGGGCGAGAATATAGATGCTGTCAAAAAACTACTGCGGTAGGACGAACACCACTTCGAGTTCCCAGTTGGCTCTTAGGGTGATGGCGTCTGGGTAGATGAATACTTTTTCGGGTTGGCGCTTTTTGGCGAAATGGGAATAGGTGTAGCGATGATCGCGGTTGGTGTCTTCAACGAGTCGCAGTTTAATGGGACCGGTGTTGAGGTATGAAAAAGTGTAAGTCGAATCTTTGCTGATCTCCATTTCGCGGATGAGTTCGAATTTTTCGGAGAGGATCTGGAGTAAATAATTTTTATCTGAATTTAAATTCTGTGTTTTGATACTGAGCATCGCCATGCTTTCTTCGGTGGGCACTAAAAATTCTTGCTTGACAGTGTCGTTGGTAATGCTGTAAATATCTTTTACAGCTCCGGGCAAGATAGTAAGCTTATATTTTTTTCCGTTTTGCCAAGGACAATCAATCTTAAAAAAACCAGTGATGGGATCAATCATTTGTAAGGGCAAACGAATCGCTTTAGAACTATCTTCAATTACTTCTGCCGAATCTAATTTCAATTGCAAAGGGTGATTTGCATTGAAAACGAAAGCGGTGGCAGGACCAAAAGAAGCTGGCGATTGACGCGGATTTATTCGAAGTCGAATTCTTGTACCCACAACTCCTATAGGTGGGGTTAAACTTTGCAACAAGGTATCGATCAATTTATCACCATCATACATCAGCAGCGACAATGAATCGGAAATGGTATCTGGTGAGTAAAAATAAAAGGTATCGCGGTTAGCAAGTGAATACTGTGTACCTTTCCACGATGCACCATCCATCGTTTTTAAAACTAAGGAATCAATTCTTTTATTAAAAGAAATCATGGCTGAGTAACGATCAAGTCGGAGTGCTTTTAAAAAACGAGGAGTTGCAGGTTCTAATGGAGAGAGGCGTAATTCTGGATGAGCATCGCCAGGCAAAACAATGCTGGAATCCATAAAAGCCAAGGGTTCTTCCCCGCTGCTATCAACAACGTAATTGCTGTTCTTATCATCTACTGCATACAGTCGGTATTCTCCTGCAGCCATGTTATCAATTCTGAATTCGCCTTTCTCATTGGATTTAGCAAAATAATCGGGACGCTTTCTAAAAACAATACTGTCTTCCTTCGTGTCCGTCGATTTTCGGTACACCAATACCGTTATACTTTTTACTCCAACAGCGGTAGATGCATCAACAACCATTCCCTCTACTTTTAACGAATCCAAAAAATCACCTGTAGAAAAAACGTATTGGAAATTCTCCAAGGGATTAGCTTCATGCACATCCACAATTGATTTTCCGAAATTGAGTGTATAAGTAGTATTGGGAGCTAAATCAATAGGCAAAGTAATAATGATTTCACGCTTATTGGCTTTTACATCGGGCAATTTACTCATGAGCGGACTCACAAAAAATTGTCCTTGCAAATCGTTTAAAGTAATGTGCTCATCAAAATGTAAATGGATTTCTTTGCTATTAAAACGAATGCTCTTGTTCTCTGGAATTGTCGCTAACAACTTGGGGGCTTCAATATCTTTTTCCCCACCTGTTGGCGTAACTCTGTTGGCGCAAGATGCCAATAACAAAACGAGGAGACTAAAAATTATTTTTTTCAACGGGAACAGATTTAGCGAATAATTCACTCATTAACAATACGAGTTTTTGAAGGTATTGTGCATCGATCTCATCAAAATCATTGATGACATCACTGTCTACATCCAATATCATCACCACACGATCTTTAAATAGGATGGGCAATACGATTTCCGATTTCGATAAGGCACTGCAAGCGATGTGTCCGGGGAATTGATCTACATCAGGAACTAAAATCACGCGGGCTTCTTTCCAAGCTAACCCACACACTCCTTTTCCATATCCAATGCGTGTACAAGCCAATGGACCTTGGAACGGACCGAGTACTAACTCCTCCGCCTTAACGAAGTAAACACCCACCCAGAAAAAATTAAATGCCTCTTTTAATGCGGCCATGATATTGGCGCAATTCGCAATCAAATCATCTTCGTCCTCCACCAAGTACTTCAACTGGGGCAAGAGTATTTCATAACGCTCTTTTTTACTCGTTCCCTTTGGGGCTAATTCCAATGCTTCGGCCATCAGGCACAAAGATAGTCGCTCTCTAGAGGCGAGCAAAGGCAATGGTGACAATACTCACCTGCACACCCGGAATTTTTAAAAGGGCTTCAGCAGCGGCGATTAATGTTGATCCAGTGGTAATTACATCGTCTACTAAGAGTATTTTCTTTCCTTTTAAGATGTTCTCATCCAAGGCTTCAAACACATTCGCCACATTAGCAGCGCGTTCGAGGCGGTGTTTACTCGTTTGACTGACGGTATTTCTTTTGCGTTGGAGTGCATCAGCGAGCTGTTGGATACCCATCACTTCGGCCAATCCTTTCCCAAAACTAGCAGCTTGGTTGTATCCACGAAAGCGCAATTTATGAGGATGCAATGGAATCGGAATGACAAAATCGTGACTAGCATATAGTGGAGATTTCAATAAACGATATCCACAAAGTTGTCCAAGTTTTACACCCACATCCGACCTTCCTTCATATTTCAATTGATGAATCATTCGCTGGATGCGTCCACCTTTACTGAAATGGCAATAGGCAGTAGCAGCGCTTATCGGAACCTTGCCCCAAAACTGTTTGATAACGGGATTATTCATTTCCTTTTCAAAAGAAGTTACAGGCATCGTCACCATACATCCTAAACAAATTCCATCCTCACCTTTTACTAAATGTTCGCTACAAGCAGCGCATAAATTTGGAAAGAAGAAGTTGAGAAGATCTTCAATAATTATTTTTATTCCTGTCCACATGTTGCAAGGATAGGGACAGATGAACTTATTATTCGGGATATAAACGTTTATAGTCGACTATAAATGTTTACATACGAATTGGCAAATTGGTGAGTTGGTGGATTGGCGAATTGGTGAGTTGAAGGATTGGAAAATATCTAGGCTATTAAAATAATTGTACTTCGTGTCCAATTTTAGACTCTGGACACTAGAGAATTTTATTAAGTCTAAAATTATTAATTTATCGTAATACCTCCGTGTTTCTCTGTGCCTTCTCCGTGCCTCCGTGGTAAAAAGATAGATAATATAAGAACTCCAATTTTTTCAATCGAAAAAATTCATGTTTATTTTGAAGGATATTCGCTTTAAACTAAACGGCAAATAAACTTGAATATCACTCAGGAATTTCTTCCTCTTGAAAATCAATATCAGACTCCAATTGATTATGTGGGTAGCGGATAAAATGTGTTTGTTTAACTAGTCCCATCAAGGCGGCGCGAAGCTCGTCGATGTTTTGCTTTTTCATGGCAGAAATGAAAATAACAGGATGCGTGCCACGTGCCATGTACGATTTTTTGAGATCATCGAGGCTGCGGTTTTCAGGACCTGCTTCGAGTAAATCGTCTTCATCTTTTTGGATGAAGGTGTAAGCATCAATTTTGTTGAAGACTAAAAGAATGGGTTTATCAATCGCTTTTAGATCTTGCAAAGTTTCATTTACTACATGAATGTGATCTTCAAAATTTGGATGAGAGATATCCACCACATGTACTAAAATGTCGGCTTCACGCACTTCGTCCAATGTAGATTTAAACGACTCAATTAAATCGTGAGGAAGTTTGCGAATAAATCCAACGGTATCGGATAACAAAAACGGAATGCGATCGATGACCACTTTACGAACGGTGGTATCGAGGGTAGCGAATAATTTATTTTCAGCAAAGACATCACTCTTGGCGAGTAAGTTCATCAAGGTACTTTTTCCTACGTTGGTATAACCTACCAAGGCAACACGAACTACATCGGCTCTGCGTTTACGTTGTGTTACAGTTTGCTTTTCAATTTCAGTGAGCTTTTCACGTAAGCGAGAAAGTTTTTCGCGAATCACACGACGATCGGTTTCAATTTCCGATTCTCCCGGACCACGTGCTCCAATTCCTCCTGCTTGCTTCTCTAAGTGAGTCCACATGCGAGTGAGTCGAGGAAGGAGATATCGATACTGCGCCAACTCCACTTGCACTTTAGCTTGAGCGGTGCGTGCACGCTTTGCAAAAATATCCAAGATGAGGTTGGTGCGATCCAATACTCTACATCCTATTATTTTTTCAATATTGCGTAGCTGCGACGGCGTTAGTTCATCATCGAAGATGGCAATCTGAATATTATTTTCCTTGATGAAAGCGATGATCTCTTCCATCTTTCCTTTTCCAACAAAGGTTCGGATATCGGGACGATCGAGTCGTTGAGTGAATCGTTTTACAGTAAAACCACCTGCAGTTTCTGCTAAAAATTCGAGTTCATCGAGATATTCAATAACCCGATCCATATCCGTATCGCGGGTAGAAAGTCCGATGAGGATGATACGCTCAGGCGCTATGGCTAAATCGTGTGTGGGATGTGGCAATGAATAATATTTCTTAAAGATAAATTGACTTGAATAGTCATGCGAAGTTAAGGAAATTGGATGGATTGTAGAGAAGTTAAATTTCGAGAAATAGTGCTTATGAAAATGGAACCTGCCTTTGCTAAAGCTTCGTCAGGCAGGCACGGATGACACGGATTAAAAGGAGTTCCACGGATTTTCTCCTCAATAAATAATAAAATATCGCCATCAAAAATCATAATAAATCATCATACTCATAATAAATCAGTGTTCCATTACAAACTCTATTTATTAATGGCATAATTAACTCTAGGAAATTAAATCTTCAGAAATAACTAAAACCAACCTCTGCCCATCCCTACTTCACGGAAAGGCCAAGGGATGGAGGCTAAAATGAGAATGAGTCCGAGAGTGAAGTACAAGGCTTGTGCTTTAAACTTAGCTTCATCACCTTTTGCTTTTTTACATTTAATATGACCAATGGTTAATAATGCGATGGCAATAATCATCATACTGATATGCTCTACGGCCCAGAAACGAGCTACGCCATCTTTCATGGAAGCACCCATATCGGAAAGGGCGCTTTGAACGGTTGGACTCACAGTATATAAAAATCCACCTAATATCAATTGCAAATGCGCGGTAATCATCGTGAAAAGAGAAATTTTCCTGTCGCCAGCAGTAAAAGAGACTCCGCCACTTTTCCCTCTAAAGGCTTTGATGATTGCTGCTATTAAGAGAAGGAGCAAAACCCATCTCAATAAACTGTGGAAGTGTGATAATCCGATAAACATAGCGTTCGATTTAGATTACAATAGTAGTAATTAGGTGCGAAAAATTGGAATGAAGTCTCCATAAATTTTCAATTTCATTGAATAAAAAGGAGAGTTTATTTCTAAAAGCTAAATTAAGACTTGGAAAAACAGACGATTACGTCTCCTCCATCGACCTAAACTGACAAAATGCTGACGAACATATGGAATATGGGGACGACCTGCATCGTTATGCCCATATAATCTAACAAAATAACCTTATGAAAACCGTTGGAAACAATTGGGACAATCCCATCTCCCCCGAAAGATTAGCCTTAGTATTTCAGGATAGAAATCAGGCTTACGGCGCTTACACTTTGCGTCGCGATTACAACCGCACAGTTACAAAAGCAGTATTTTTAAGTTTCTTTGGATTGCTTCTACTCGTCTTCACTCCGAGCATCGTTCGCTATTTGAGTCCAGAAAAAATAATAATTCCAACTGACAACATAGAGGTGATTGTTGATATTACTGAGGTCACTTTGCCTGACAAAATCATTCCCATCCCTGAAAAAGTAACACCCACTCCTCCTACTCCACCGAGCTCGAGCAAACAATTCACCAATTTAATAGTGAAAGATGTTGATAGCACCGACAATGGGTTAACCCAAGAAGAACTATCAAAACTATTGCTAGCGACAAGAACCCTTGCTGTAGATTCTGTTCCCGGAAAAGATCCTTTACCTGATACAAAAGACAATTCAACAATTGGAACTTCTAAAGCTTATATTTGGGTAGAAGAAATGCCGATGTTCCCTGGTGGAGAAAATGCGATGCTAAAATATTTAAGCAACAATATTAAATATCCGGTTGATGCGAGAGAAGCCAACATTACAGGAGTTGTCTATTTAAGTTTCATTGTGGACAAAGAAGGAGAAATTAAAAACATAGAAATACTGAAAGGAATTGGTGGCGGATGTGAAGAAGAGGCGATGCGTGTAGTAAAAAACATGAAGAAATGGAAGCCTGGAAAACAGAACGGACAGGCGGTAAATGTTCAATACAAACTACCCGTCTCCTTTACACTGAGATAAAAACTAGAGAAAGAGCTCATCCAAGGGATGGGCTTTTTCATTTATACTAAATGATGTAAGTGATGAAATTCACTCCGACCAACCTCATCAACCCATCGACCAATAAGAAAGCGATGGTTTATATGAATTAAGGGATTACTTTTGAGGAAGAATCCCCAACTATGAGAAGTATAAAAATATTCGCCTTATTCGTTTTATCTCTTTCTATGTATTCATGTAAGTCGAATAAGTCAGTACCTACAGAAGTAAGAGAGTTGCCTGAAATTAATGTTCGTCCAAGTAATGAAGATTATAGAGCATCGATAACAAAGTTACATGACCTCGTGCATACACAGCTTGACGTTCGCTTTGATTGGACGAAAAGATATCTATTTGGAAAAGCGGTTATCACTTTAAAAGCACATGCTCTTCCACAAAATACAGTTTGGTTAAATGCACGCGGAATGCAAATTAATCAAGTAAAACAATTAGTAGGAAAAGATTCTGTCGTTGTAAAATACGATTATGCGAATGACAGTCTCCATTTAATTTTAGATCGAGCGTATACGAAAGAAGAAACCATCCAACTATACATCGATTACATTGCAAAACCGGATGAGTTAACGGATGTTGGAGGAAGCCGTGCAATTACAAGTAATAAAGGATTATACTTTATTAATCCGGATGGTAAAGATAAAAAGAAGCCGATGCAAATTTGGACGCAAGGAGAAACACAAGCAAGTTCGGCTTGGTATCCAACGATTGATGCCCCTAATCAAAAAATGTCGCAAGAGATTAGAATCACAGTTGAAAATAAATTCAAAACTGTTTCCAATGGAATGATGACGAGCAGTGTAACAAATACAGATGGAACACGCACGGATACATGGAAACAAAATTTACCGCATTCACCCTATCTGTGCATGATGGCTGTTGGGGAATTTGCAATTGTTAAAGATACATGGAACCGAAAAGAAGTGAGCTATTATGTGGAACCTGAATATGAAAAAGTAGCTCGTAAAATATTTGGAAATACTCCTGAGATGATGACCTTTTTCTCAAATATATTAGGCGTTGAATATCCTTGGGATAAATACAGTCAGATTGTAGTTCGTGATTATGTAAGCGGAGCAATGGAAAACACATCCGCTACTATTCATGGTGATTTTGTACAACGAGATGAGCGAGAATTATTAGATGGAAATTATCAGGAATTTATTTCCCATGAATTATTTCATCAGTGGTTTGGCGACTATGTAACGTGCGAGTCGTGGTCCAATACAACATTGAACGAAGGATTTGCAACGTACGCTGAATATTTGTGGAACGAATACAAATTTGGAAGAGATGAAGCCGACATTTATCATCAAAACGATTTATATTCCTACTTACGCGAATCAAAAACGAAGAATGAAGATCTCATTCGATTTCATTACGACGCACCTGAAGATATGTTTGATAAGCACAGCTATGAGAAAGGTGGCTTAGTCATTCACATGCTTCGGAATTATTTGGGTGACACGGTTTTCTTTGCTTCTTTAAAACACTATTTAACCGTGAATCAATTCAAAAATGTGGAAGTCCATCAATTGCGACTCGCATTTGAAGAAGTGAGTGGTGAAGATTTGAATTGGTTTTTTAATCAATGGTATTTAGATAAAGGGCATCCTATTCTCAACATTGACTACCACTACGATGCTGCTTTGAAAATGCAAAAAGTGACTATTCGACAAGAGCAAAACCTCAATGAATTTCCGCTCTATCGATTACCGATGGATGTAGATATCTATTCCAACACTACCATCCAACGAAAAAAAATAACATTGACGCAACAGGAACAAACATTTAGTTTTCCTGTAGATACAAAACCCGAGTTAGTAAATGTTGATGCGCAAAAAATGTTGTTAGCTGTACGCAAGGACAACCATACAACTCAAGAGTGGATGGCACTTTACAAAAAGGGAACTTTGTTTCAAGATCGCTTTGATGCTTTACAAGCTATTGCTAACGATTACAAAGCAGGAAGTGCAGAAAGTGAAATTGTAAAATTAGCTTTGAGTGACAAAAACTGGAAAATCAGAGAATATGCAATCAATAAAATTGAAACCTTTGCGAAGTCGGAAGAAAAAGAATCCATCAAAAAAACGCTCATGACTATTGGCATCAACGATAAGAAAAGTGATGTGCGAGATGCGGCACTGATCGCATTGGATGAATATTTCACTGGCGATGATTTAATCGTATATTTTAAAAATGCCGTTCAAGACAGCGCTTACTCGGTGGTAGAAACTGCTATACAAGCCTTGTCAAATCGTGATAAAGAAGGGACCATGCTGATTGCATCACAATTAGAAGGGGATCCACATTCAAGAATTCAAAGTATACTCAGTGGATTGTATAGCAAATCGGGCAGTGATGCGCAATTCGATTATATGAAAAAAACATTGATGATGAGTACTGGTTTTGCAGCCTATTCACAAATACAGAACTTCGGAAAGTTTTTGAAAAATTGTAAAAACCATTCGAACATCAACGAAGGAATAAAAGCAATTTATGATGTTTCAAAGCAAAGTGAAGAATGGATTACGCGGTTGGCAGCTGTACAGGCCTTGGTTGATGTAGCCAACTTTAGTGATAGTCAGGCTAAGCTTGCATTGAAAGCATCAGATCCAGCAACTGAAAGTAGTTGGAAGGAACACATTACCATTGCATCAAAATATGTTGATGTTTTAAAAAAGAACGAAACCAATGAAATGCTTTTAAAGATTTACAACTCACCAAAAAACTAACCAAAAAAAATATGGAATTTACCCTAAGCAGAGATAAATTTTCCATTATCATTACATCCATCGTTATTGCTTTTGCACTTGGCGGAGCGATCACCTTCTATTTTGGCGAATTCATCATGGACAACCATGCACATTTTGCCTTGCTCTTTAGTAGTGTTTTTATACTTATCCTTTGCATGGTATTTTTTTTATATCGGCCATTAAAATACAGTATAGAAAATGGAAACATTAGAATATCGAGAATGCTTGGCGATAAAATTATTTTAAAAGATGACATTAAAGCGGTTCGAATCCCCTCTGAGCACGATATAGCATGGCCGATTCGCACTTTTGGAAATGGTGGACTTTTCGGATATACTGGTCGCTACTATACTAAACATATTGGATCCATGATTTGGTTTTGCAGTAGAAGAAATAATTTCATCCTTATTGAAAGGAAGAACAAATTACCAATCGTTATAAGTCCAGATAAGAATAAAGCTTTTTTGAAAGCCTGGCAAGGTTAACCAAATACTGGACTCACTATTTAGATCACAAAATAATTGTAAATCCATCCTGCACATAAAAGTAAAAACATGAGTTCCATCACCCATCTTTTTTTCCCACTTAAAAAATAATAGGCTAGATAGATGGAAACAGGAAGAACAATAATACTATAGCGATATAGCGATTCATCTCTAGAAAAAAGCACCGATAAAATTCCAATGGGTATGAGCAACACCAAAAGTTGTTGAATCAATCGGGATTTGGTTACATTTTTAAAATAGTTGGTTTGTAATTTCAATAAGGAGAGAATAAACAATACACCAACGATAACAACACTTAATATGTATTTTACATTAAAGATATGCGCTAGATCGATTTGTCTTTTAATTCCAGATACAAAAACTCGTTCATAAAACGACATTAACTCATTATTCCAGAAATAATAGAAAAACGCAAAGAAGAAAGGCAAGAGCAAGCCCATGATACTAACGGCCCATAAGCGCCAAGAGAATGGTCGCAGAATTAAAATACACAGAATATAAAACAAGAAGAGGAAAATAGTGGGCAAATAAAACAAAGCTGACAACGACAGCAAAAAAGCGCCGTCAAAAGCCAAAGCCAAAGGAGTTGGATGTTTGTATAAAGAGAATAGCTTGTCAAATACAAAAATGAGTAAGCTGTTCACAAAGAGGATGGGATGGATCCACAAAAAAGGCGGAAAGAGTCCGGCGATGATGATAAACATGAGTGCAGGTAGCCACGATTGCTTATACAGAACCTCATGTTTATTGATAATATGGTTAATATGTATAGCTTGACTTGTAAACAAAAGAAAAGCTAAAAAAACAGAAAGGAGAGGCGGAATAAACGTTAATGCTCTAACTATCAAATCATAAAGCGGCATTCCGTTGGCGGCAACGATTTCATAAGTGCCTGATCCTGAAACAAACCACATGGTAGCTGATAAAAGCACCAAGATGACTAGGGGAAAAATTTGTGTGGTTCGAAAGCTTCGTATTAGCATTTAAATTTTATTCAGTGATAATTTTCTATAAATTTGCAACAAATTAAACGAAAAATATGACTGCCATCTTCAACGGAATTGCAACTGCTGCACAATCCATCTTCCCTTTACTTCCTAGTTTTGGCGATCTTGTTAATTGGTTCTTTGGATTAACCATTACAGTAGGCGTAATTTATTGGCTTTGGTATGATGCAAAAGTAAAGCGTGGCGGTGACAATTACATGGCGAAGAAAGGATAAAATCTCTTAATAAATACAGAAAGGCATTCTCTGAAAAGAGCAATGCCTTTTTTTATGCGTTTAATCTGGAGTTAAACTTCAAATTAATCTTCCACAATAAATTTTTTAATCCATATAACTTTTCATTTCGTCGCTAAATTGGCTCGCGATGTAACAAAACGCAGTGGCTGCGCTATGCTAAATTTTCTCGCTAAGGCGCAAAGCCGCTAAGGCTGCGCTTCGCAATTCTTTTCAAAGTAAAAAACTCAATTCACCAAAAAATCGAGTAGGAAGTAAAGATAAAATAATCTATCGGTTAGTTTATCTTTACTGTCCTCTCACACCACCGTACGTACCGGTCTGGTATACGGCGGTTTGTTAGAATAATTTAAGTTGGACTTCGAGGTTGTTGCGGTA
>JANOPQ010000033.1:0-20490 GCA_031421935.1 Bacteroidota bacterium
CATCAAAATACATTTGCGTCCAAACGGTTTCGGTTACTGTATAATTGATGTCGTTACCAATTAAATCCATCAACTCAAAAGGGCCCATCTTAAAACCACCAATGGTTTTCAATGCCCAATCGATAGTAGCCACGTCGGCAATTCCTTCTTCTAAAATACGTAATGACTCACCGTAGAATGGACGCGCCAAACGATTCACAATAAAACCGGGAGTATCTTTTGCAACAACAGGAACTTTTCCCCATTGAGTCATTAACTTTACACAATCCCCTACTAAATTATCATTAGTTTGAATGGCTGGAATTACTTCCACTAAAGGCATTAACGTAGCCGGATTAAAAAAATGAAGTCCGATTACGCGCTCTTGATTTTTACACGCTGCAGCAATTGCCGTAACGGAAAGTGAAGAAGTATTGGTAGCGATAATGGCATCAGCTGCAAGAAACGGTTCTACATTCTTCAACAACGAAGCCTTAATTTCCAAATTTTCAATAATGGCTTCAATAAATAAATCACAAACTTTCAATGTTTCAACATCGTATGCGGGATTTACTCTTGACTTAATATCTTCTACTTGCTCACGACTCAATTTCCCTTTGGCAAATAATTTTTCACAGAGGTCGTTGATTCCTTTGATGGATTTATCAATCGCTTCTTTGTTGGTATCAAATAGAAAAACTTCACAACCTGCTGTTGCGGCTACCTGAGCAATTCCGGTACCCATAGATCCTGCACCTGCCACTCCTACTTTTTGAACTGAAATCATATATTCAATTTTACAAATCAATAAATACTATTTTCCTTTAAAGATGGGCTTTCTTTTTTCCAAAAATGCGTCCACGCCTTCTTTATAATCTGCCGTTTCGCCTGCAGCCGTTTGCATCTCTCCTTCCATCACCAATTGTTGTTCGAAATTATTATTCATCGATTCATTCAACATCATTTTCGTATAGCCGATAGCTTTAGTAGGCATATTACTTAATGTAGTAGCTATTTTCTCTGCTTCGATCATCAATTGATCGTCGGCAACTACTTTATACAACATACCCATCTGCAATGCATCCTGAGCACTCACTTTATCGCCTAACATCATCAAAGCCGAAGCGCGCTGGAAGCCGATGAGTCGAGGAAGAAAAAAAGTTCCACCACTATCGGGCACTAAACCAATCTTACTAAATGCTTGAAGAAATGAAGAAGAATTTGCTGCAATCACCACATCACAAGCCAAAGCAATATTAGCACCTGCACCTGCAGCAACACCGTTCACAGCGCAGACGATTGGCTTTTCGACACTTCTAATTTTTTTCAAAATCGGATTGTATTGATCGGTCACAATCGCCGAAATTCCAGGACCGTTGGGATCGATGGCTTCCGAAAGATCTTGTCCAGCACAAAACGCTTTTCCTTCACCTGTAATTAAAATAGCTCGGATGGATTCATCATTCGCAGCGATATCCAACTCATTTTGCAATCGAATCGCCATTTCACGATTAAAACTATTAAACTTATCGGGGCGGTTAAGAATTAGAATTCGAAGGGCGAGCGTGGTCTTTACAAGGATACTGTCCATTATTAAGATGTTAATTTTGGCAAAAGTAGTGAATCAAAATGGGTTCTGAGTTCAATAAATTTCAATACATTTCGCTGATTATCAAGAAAGACAGTTAGTTAGGGTGTCGATAACACAACCAAACCCATTGCCTGTTTTACTTTGGATTGCGCCCTATGCTTATTACCTTCGCAGACTTAGATTCAATGTTTTCACTATTAAATTCAATCTTAATCATTCAATATCAATTATGACAGGTTCAAAAATTACCATTAAAAACGGCAAGCTTAAAGTTCCAACAGATCCAATTATCCCTTTTATTGAAGGAGATGGAATTGGCGCTGACATTTGGGCGGCTTCTGTGAGAGTATTAGATGCAGCAGTAGAAAAAGCATTTAAAGGAAAAAGAAAAATTATTTGGAAGGAAGTTTTGGCTGGTGAAAAAGCATTTAACAAAACTGGAAATTGGCTTCCTAACGAAACATTGGAAATCATCAATGAATACAAAGTGGCCATTAAAGGTCCGTTGACTACTCCTGTAGGTGGTGGAATTCGCTCATTGAATGTGGCATTGCGTCAACAACTCGACTTGTATGCTTGTATTCGTCCTGTACGTTGGTTCAAAGGTGTTCCGAGTCCGGTGAAAGAACCAGGCTTAGTGAACATGACTATTTTTAGAGAGAACACAGAAGATATTTATGCAGGAATAGAATATTTATCGGGCACACCGGAAGTTGAACGCGTGATTTCATTTTTGACGAATGAGATGGGCGCAAAAAATATTCGTTTCCCAGCATCATCGTCAATTGGTATCAAACCAGTTTCCAAAGAAGGTACAGAACGTTTAGTTCGCGCTGCATTGAATCATTGTTTTAAATACAAACATCAATCGTTAACCTTGGTTCACAAGGGAAACATTATGAAATTTACAGAGGGTAAATTCAAAGATTGGGGTTATGAATTAGCAGAGAGAGAATTTGGTGATCAAGTATTTACTTGGGTTCAGTACGATAAAATTAAAGCTGACAAAGGAGAAGAAGCAGCCAATACCGCACAAGCGGCAGCAGTGGCAGCAGGAAAATTAATTGTGAAAGATGTGATTGCTGATGCATTCCTTCAACAAATTTTACTGCGTCCGTCTGAATATGATGTTATTGCTACACTCAATTTAAATGGAGATTATGTTTCGGATGCATTAGCTGCTCAAGTGGGTGGAATTGGTATTGCTCCAGGAGCGAATATCAATTACCTTACTGGACATGCTATCTTCGAAGCTACCCATGGTACAGCACCAAAGTATGCTGGTAAAGACATGGTGAATCCAAGTTCGGTGATTTTATCGGGTGTGATGATGTTAGAGTATATGGGATGGGATCGCGCTGCAAAATTGATTGTAAAAGGATTGGAGAGAAGCATTCGCAAAAAGCGTGTTACTTATGATTTCGAACGTCAGATGAAGGGCGCTACTAAATTGAAGTGCTCTGAGTTTGGAGATGAGATTATCACCAATATGTAAAATAATTAATTGTAAGGAGAGGCTATTTCACAAGAATAGCCTCTTTTTTTTGTTTTTGATGAAAGGATAGCTTGAAAAAATAATACTATTCACTCTGTATTTCGTAAATTTGATTAATCAATAAATCCTATATGCTAGTATCTGGAGACTCCATCACTGCTCAATTTAATCCCATCATTAAAACCTATATACTCTTTTATATAGGATTAATTATGATAATTTCCATCATTGGAATTCCGCTAGCTATCCTTTGGTTTTTGGGAGTTGGACAATGGTACAGCAAGCATTATTTTGAAAAGTTGAGCTGTGAATTGACAGAAAAAAACTTGCGGTTTAGAAAAGGAATTCTTGTTCAAGTAGAAAAAACCATACCGTTGGAAAATATTCAGGACATGACTTTCGTTGAAGGACCGTTGCTTCGTGCCTTTAACCTAACCATGATTAAGGTGGAAACGGCGGGACAATCGCTACACAGTGGAAATGAAATGTCGTTGATTGGCATTTACAATTCCGAGATTTTTAGAGATAAAGTATTAGAAAGAAGATTAAACATCGTAAATCGCAGGCATGGAAATGAAGAAAACGATTCACTTGCGAGTATCGCCACCACGTTAAAATCGATAGAAAAACTAATTATACAATCGACGCAGAAATAATAAACTTTGAAAAAAATTAAACTACTACTCTTATTTGTTCTGAGCTTCCACTTCGGATTTGCTCAGCAGGATAGTATTTTTAGTTTTTTTAATGTACAGCAAGAGAATAATAAAGTTGTTATTTTCATCACTATAAACGGAGGCATCCAATGTAGCGGCTTACAAGTACAACGATCGACTGATAGCATTAACTTTATTCAGCTTTATGAATTCCCGGGTATTTGTGGGAGTCCAGGTGCAGATGAAAGTTATGTTTGGGTGGATGATTCGCCCATCAAAAATGTGGTGAACTATTATCGATTAGAAGTTGGAAATTTGGGAATTGTTTCGGATCACAAATCTGTTTTCTTTCAATATTTTGAGGGTGATAAATTATTAATCACTCCTAATCCCTGTGAAGATTGTACGGTACGATTTCCAAATGACAAACGCGAGAAAGTTCGGATTCAACTTTTCAGTTTAGATGGTAAATTTTTGTTAGAAGAAGTAACGACTAATAATTTTTATTCCTTGAAAAATTTTGATTTGCAAGGATCTATTTTCTTCGTAAGTATTTTTTATGAGAATGGGAAGAAGATTACGGGGAAAATATTGAAGAATTAGTTTAAAAATTTTTCGTGGAATTAATGGGCGAGAAGTTTCTCGATGTGACTGCGCTTCGCTAATTTTTCTCGCTTTGGCTGCGCTTTGCTAAAGTTTCTCGCAAAGGCGCAGAGGCGCTAAGTTTCTCTCTGAGGCTTCGCGTTACAAATTTTTCTTAAAAAGGAAATAGAGACAATTATTTTATTGACGAGAGCCAATAAAATCCACTACAATTTACTACTCCACCATCACTTTCTTGGTAACAATACTGCTTTTAAATTGCATGACTATGGTGTACATGCCTGCGGAGTAACTTTGCAAATTTAAGCTGATTGGGTTTTCAGTTTGGTTTTCTTTGGTTTCTAATTTACGGCCTTGTGCATCATACACGCGAATCGTCCAAGGCACATTGGACTCATTGGGATATTGGAAAATTCCTTTGCTTGGGTTGGGGTAAAAATTGATGAGACTTTCGTCTGCAACTAATGAATATTCATTTATCGGTAAAAACAAACAAGCATCCGCAACAAAAGAAAGCACGAAAGGTGTATCTACCACCAAAAGAGCGGGCTTCTGTGTATGAATATTATTTACCTCCGTCATGGTCACTAAACTATCTGTCACATACAAGCTACCGGTTAATACTAATTCATTTAGCAAGTGGCAAGCTGGAATGCCATCTGGTGGCAGGCGGTACAAGAATCCTGGATAACCATAAGTTCCACTTAAAAGCAAATCCCCATTGTTAAGTACGGTTGTTTTTGGATACATATCAACTTGGCCTACTCCATACCCAATTATCCTAGTCCATAAAGTGTCGCCATTTAAATCAGTTTTAATAATTACTGTACGTTTAACTGGCGTAGGAGTCTCACAACTCATCAGTAATTGCTGGTCATGAGTTAAATTTAAACTTGCTGAAAAAGTTCCTACACCTACTCCGATGGAAGTATCAAAGGTTTTGCACCAATCTACAGTCCCAGTTGTATCAATCTTCATTAAATACATAGAAGGGTCATACCACGCTGGTGTAGGAAACCATTGTAAACCCATGCTATCAGTAAAACCAACAACATACAAACTACCATTCACCATTAAACCTTCGTGCATTCTTCCCCTAGGACGGATATAAGATTTAATCCAATCCACCTGCCCGTTTTCGCGAAACGACATAATGCAAGAACCTACAGTTTCCAAATTCAATCCAGCATAAAAACGACCGCTGTCAGCTTCCACTACGAATTCAGCAGAACCTAAAAAACCATACAAAACTTTAGAGTTAATAATATTTAAATTAGTGTCAACACTAAAAATGACAGGTGCTCTATTATATGAACTTGTATTATTTATAAATCCTCTACTTCCCGAGGCAATTAAATTATTGGATTGGGTTACCATTAAATTACGAGCGCCCAAATTATTAAACACTGCACCATCAAATGAATATTTTTTTCCCATTAAAGGTAAAAAATTGGAATCGCATTTATAAATCGCGTGACATAAAGCTGCTTGATTTAATACAGTATCTGTATCCGTACTATTACATAAATAATAATTTTTATTGTTTAAAATACAATTTGATGAAATATGATTTAAGTCTCCGCCATTAAAAAACCTTCGATATTGAAGATGATTAGCATTAAAATTCAAATCAGAATCCATTTGTAAGACTACATAAAAACTTGGAATTGAGATATCACCATTTGAATGTTCTATTGGATTAAGTGAATTGATATAAAAATTATAAAATAATTTTTCATGGGAATTTTGAGCATAAATTCCATATGTTGAAAATAAAAACAACAAAGTAATTTTAAAAATCCGATTAAAACGTCCCATGCTTTAGTTTATTAAAACATAAATATACAAAATAATTCTCAATGGCACTTAAACAACTCGAAAGGTTGATGGCAGTTATCACAAAAATGCAAGGCTTTGCAGGCGGTGGAGCCGAATTGACTGGTGAGGGTTGTGTTTTTTGAATCGCAAAATGGACACATCACTTCTGCATTTTTTACAGAAGATAATGGATGCAAATGTTCGAAGGTGAGTTTGGGCGGCGGAGAAATTCCGTAGGCTTTCAATTTGGCCTTGGTTTCTTCGCTCATCCAGTCGGTCGTCCAGGCGGGCTTGTAAACGATTCTGATTTTTACATCCAGGCCTTCTGAGCTTAGCTTTTCTTTTACATCATCCTCCATCACCTTCATAGCAGGACAACCACTATAGGTAGGTGTCATCACTACTTCTACTCCACTTGCATCTTCCGAAAAAATCACATCTCTTACCACGCCTAATTCAACAATGTTGATGGCAGGCACTTCGGGATCGGGAATTTGTTTTAGTAAATTCCAAATGGCATCGGTAGTTATGGGAGTTGATGCGCCCATCTTACCAAATGGCATCGGGATAAGCGCGCGGTAAATATTGCATTTCGGATAATAAATGTCCGAGGTGTTCGGTATGTGTGCCATTGAATCCACCTTTAGATTGGTAGCCTCCAACAGGGCGTTCTAATTTTGCTTTTGCGAATACTTCATTTATCATCTGATCCCATTCGGCACGTAACAAAGAAAGATCACATGCGATTCCACTTTTAATTAAAGATTGATCCACATCATCCATCTCAAATAACTCATCCGTAAACTGCCAAAGATTTTCTAGAGCATCCTTCACTTTATCATGACTTACATCGGTACCATCACCCAAACGAATGATCCATTCGCTGGCATGACGCACATGATACGTCATTTCCTTCAATGCTTTTTCAGAAAGACCGGCGATGGTATCATCCTTACTATTCACAAGGGTACGGAATTGCAAATACGATAAACATCCGTGTAAAAAAGAACGCATCATGGTATAGGCAAAATCGGTATTTGGTTGTTCGACGATACAACGATTTAAAAACTCACGTTCATTACGGAAGTAGGCAATATCATCTTCAGTACGGCCTTTACCCTCTAATTTAGCAGCATAAGAATAAAATCCTCTCGACTGACCAATCAAATCGAGGCCCATATTACTCATTGCAATATCTTCTTCTAAGACAGGTCCGTGCCCGCACCATTCGCACATACGTTGCGCCAGAATTAAACTGGTATCGGCGATACGCACACAATATTTATGCAAGGCGATATTCGTCTCCATTAAATTTGCTTAATGCCTTCCGGCGTTTTATAATAATTTGGCCAACGATACATCTTATCATTTCCTGGCTCAAAAAATGGACCCATATCTTCGGGGGTAGATGCCGTTATAGCGACACTAGGAACCACCCAAATATTAACAGCTTCTTGTCGGCGGCCATACACATCTCGCGCATTGAGCAAAGCCATTTCTGCATCGGGTGCGTGCACATTCCCAGCATGCTCATGTGGAGCACCATTTTTTTGCTGAGTAAAAACTTCCCAAGCGGGCCAATTATCTTTTGTTGACATATCTTTTAATCTTGAGGATTATATTATATTCTATACTACTTAATGAATTCAAACTATGCTTTTGCTCTCTTTTCTGCATAAGCTATTGCAGCTTCTCTCACCCAGGCTCCATTTTTATGTGCATCGTTTCTTTGTTTCATGCGCAACTTATTACATGGACCATTTCCGGTGATTACAGATTTTAATTCATCGAAATTAATTTCGCCAAATTCATAGTGACGTGTAGTTGGATTCCATTTTAATTTATCATCTGGAATTTTCACTCCGATGGCTTCTGCTTGCGGAACGGTTCGATCGA
The DNA here is from genome assembly GCA_031421935.1 of Bacteroidota bacterium. Taxonomy (GTDB): domain Bacteria; phylum Bacteroidota; class Bacteroidia; order AKYH767-A; family OLB10; genus JAJTFW01. Next base: position 8,039 of record JANOPQ010000033.1, read on the forward strand.
TAAAGCGTTGACGCAAATCATCATTTGAATACAGCTTCACTTTCCATTTCATCAAATCATCGGAATTAGGTGAATCGGAATCGGAAGGACCAAACATCATCAACACTGGCCACCAAAAACGGTTCACCGCATCTTGCGCCATTTCTTGCTGCTCTTTCGTGCCACGCATCATATGCGCCATGATCTGATATCCTTGCTTGCTATGAAAATTTTCTTCCTTGCAAATCCGAATCATGGCACGCGCATACGGACCATAAGAACATTTTGCCAAAGCCGTTTGATTCACGATGGCAGCTCCATCAACCAACCAACCCACAGCGCCCATATCGGCCCAATTTAAAGTTGGATAATTGAAAATACTAGCATATTTGGCTTTTCCAGACAAAAGTTGATCGATCATTTCGGCCCGATCAGTACCTAAAGTTTCGGCCCCAGAATAAATATAAAGTCCGTGTCCCGCTTCATCTTGGACCTTTGCCAACAACACTGCTTTACGCATTAAACTAGGTGCACGAGTCAACCAATTTCCTTCCGGCAACATTCCAACAACTTCTGAATGAGCATGTTGTGACATCATTCTCAACAACTGCTTCCGGTATTTTTCGGGCATCCAATCTTTGGGTTCGATGGTCTTACCAGAAGCAATTCGTGCATTGAACGCATCAATATGCTTTTGTTCATCTTCCTGAATTTGGGGTTGGTTCATGGGTATTCTTAGATTTATGGTGTGAAATTATGACAATCTGAGAAGGCTGGCAAATGAGATTCATCAGCGCCTAATTAAGAAAACAACAAAAATAACTCAATAAAAGTTCTATCAAGACATTAAATTCTTAGATGAGTTGTAACAAGATAAGAGTAAAGTCGTAAACAAGAAGCTAAACCTTCAGACAACCTCCTTAAACAAAGTGATATACTTATATTTGTGGCCATGAGATCATTAAAACTAACATACATTTCCCTTATTGTCTTAAGCTTATTTTCGTGTCGTAGTGTTAACGACGTGGCCTACTTTCAAAAAGTACAAAAAGAGAACCCAGATAAAAAAGTAGTTTATCCCAACTTCAATTTAGACCGCAACAAGGAAGTTCCGAATTATGAAAACATTATCCAAGTTAGTGATATCCTAAGTATTTATATTTCCAGCTTAAGTCCAGAAGCAAGTAGTTTCTTTAATTCAATAGCACCGGGTGAGCGAAATGAACAAACTACAAATAGTTCATTTTCTACTCGCACCGATATTGGATATTTGGTGGATGCCCAAGGAATGATAGAGTTACCCTTGATTGGAAAAATAAAAGTGATGGGATTAAGCACTTCCACTGCCAGAGATACCTTAACGGCTCGACTCGAGAAATACCTTCAATATCCATCCGTAAGAATTTATATTGAAAATTTCAGAGTAACGATACTTGGCGAAGTAAATCGTCCAGGCGTTTATAGCGTAACCAATGAAAAAATTACGATTCCTGAGGCTTTAGGATTAGCAGGAGATTTAAATATTTTTGCTGACCGGAAAAACATTACTATCATCCGTGATGAAAACGGAGAAAAAAAATACACAGAAATTGACATTACTTCTCGCGAATTATTCGAAGCGCCCTTCTATTATTTACGTTCTGGCGACATCCTTTACATTTCTCCTGTGAAAGGTAGAGTAGCGCAAAGTGATAATTTTTACAGAGTACTTCCGATTGTTATGAGCAGTTTAACATTGATTGCCGTAATCATATCTCGCGTCATCAACTAATTTACCTAGACGAATATTCAACATGAGTGACAATAAACAGCAGCCGCAGCCATTTTCGTATCCAAACCAGCAACAAGCTATTGGTGCTAGTGAGCCGCAATCTCAAGTCAATTTAAAATTCCTTTTCAACAAATTCTTTCTGCGCCATTGGTATTTATACGTATATACTTTAACGTTAGGAATCATCACGGCCTATTTCTATAATTGGTACTCGACTCCCATCTATTTTTCGAGTTGTACGGTCTTAGTAAAAGATGACAAGCAAAAATACAATGGCAACGATTTATTTTCTCAATTAAATAACTTCAATACAGAAGGCGGCATCGAAACGGAGATTGGAATTATCCGATCGAGACAGATGATTTACAAAACGCTGGAAGAATTAGGCTACAATAAAAGCTATTTCCTGAAAGGAGAAATAAAAACTTCTGAAATATACAAAGATTCTCCTATTCAATTAGTAGAAGACACCATGTACTCGATGGCTCCTTCTACTTCCCTTAATGTTGAAATTCTGGACGCAAGAAAATATAAGATTAGCTACAATCATCCAAGTGGTCCACAAATCGGATATTTCCTTTTCGGTAAAAAAGTAAATACAAAAATTGGCCAATTCAAGATTGAAAAGACGGACAAATTTAAAGACGAAGCTTTTTCTCGTCCTGAATATACAAAACGAAAAATAATTATTCGTTTTAACTCCATTGAAAACTTAACAGTCATTTATCAAACCGCACTTAAAGTTGAAAAAGTAAGTAAGCTATCGACAATCTTACAAGCATCCATTCAAGGACCTGTTCCTGCAAAGAATGAAGATTTTCTTAATAAACTTTTTGAATTTTACATTGCAAAAGGTATAGAATTTAAGAACGAATACGCGGTAAATACGCTTCAGTTTATTGATGAGCAAGTTGAATTGTTAACTCAACAGATCGATGTGAATGAAGCCAGTGTTGAACAGTTTCGTGTAAAAAAAGGAATCACCGATTTAAGTGTAGAAGCTTCTTCCTATTTAGAAAGTGTAAAAAACTTTGATGGAAAAATTTCAGAGTTACAAGTACAATTATCATTCCTTGATTATTTACAACGCTATGTGAGTCAAGGTAAGGAGTTATCGGGAAACATATCGCCTGGAAGTATTTTAGTAAACGACCCCTTGCTTACGAATCTCATCTTAAAGATGAACGAGTTGGAGAACAAGAGAAAGTCTCAATTGTCGTTGGCGAAACAAGCAAATCCATTACTCGTTGGACTAAATATTGAAATCCAGAATACGAAGTCGGCATTAATCGAGAACATAAAAAGTTTAAGTAACGGATTGAGATCATCATTGAACGAAGCGATGTCGCAAAAAGGGCAGGTACAAGGCAAACTTCGATTACTACCTGGGGCGCAACGTGAATTGCAAACGTTAATGAGAGGATCTAACATCAAGGAAACTCTTTACTCCTACTTATTACAAAAGCGTGCGGAGACTGCCATCATCCTTGCATCTACTACAGCAGATAATCGCGTGGTGGATAGTTCACGTACCTTCTTCAAACCCTTGAAACCCGTAAAAAGTTTAAGTTATTCTATTGCCATTGTACTAGGATTGCTCATCCCAGGAATCTTGATTTACACTCGTGATTTACTTAACGATAAAATCGTTGATCGATACGATTTAGAGCGACAAACCAACATTCCAATGTTAGGAATGATTGGACTCAGTGCATCAAAAGCAAACTTAGTAGTAACTGAAAAGCCAAACTCACATATCTCTGAAGCATTCCGTTCTATTCGAACAAACTTGCAATACTTCAACCAAAACAAAGACCAGAACATCATCATGGTCACTTCTTCCATCAGTTCGGAAGGAAAGAGTTTCTGCTCTTTGAATTTAGCAGTGATGTTAGCGATGTCAGGAAGAAGAACCATCTTGGTGGGATGTGATCTTCGAAAACCAAAAATCACAGTTGGCTTTGATTTCGTGAGTGAAATTGGATTGAGTAATTACCTCATTGGATTAAACACTGAGAAAGAAGTCATTCAAAATTCAGGATCTATTCCCAATCTTGATATTATATTATCGGGTCCAAAGCCACCTAATCCATCCGAATTAATTATTTCTCCTCGTATGGATGATCTATTCGTTTATTTAAAAGCGAACTATGACAATATCATTTTAGATACACCACCAGTTGGTTTAATTACGGATGCAACGGTATTATCGAAATACACAGATATTAATATTTATGTCGTTCGACAAGGAGTAACACGTCGACATCATTTGAGCTTCGTAAATAAATTATACAACGAAGGAAAGTTAAAAAATCTGTGTATCATCCTCAATGCCATGAAAGCCAACAACCGTAGTTATGGTTATGGTTATGAATATTCCTATGGGTATGGCTACGGCTATGGATATGGTTATGGATATTACGAAGAAGATAACAAAGAAAGCGGTATCAAGGCGACTTTCAAATCCATCTTCGGTAAAAAAAGAAAAAAGGGCACTAGCACTTAAACGACAACGCCGTTAATGGCTAACCTAAGCGATTCATTCAAAAAGTTATTTAAAAGATTCGATCCAGAATCCAAAAATCTATTAAAAAATAGTAGCTGGGTAACGGTAGCCAATACACTTGGAGCACTATTCGCATTTGTAAAAACCATTGCCATTACACGAATATTGGGTGTTGAGTTATTTGGAACTTATGCATTAGCGATTGCCTTCATCATTACGACTCAAGAATTTTTACGTTTAAATATTTCAATGGGACTCATCCGTTTTGGTGCTATTTACGCAAGTGAAGATCGAAAAGATAAAATTGTAGCCATCATTAAATTCAGTTTAGGTCTTAGTACAATTTCTGCATTACTTTCTATTGTTGTGCTTGGAATTATCACTGTATTCTCCTACTCTACTTTCATAAAGGCACCTGATTTAACTTTCTACATTATTGCTTTTGCCATTGCAAACAGTTTGAATTTTATTGATGCCATTTCCAAAGCCAGCTTAAAACTATTTTACAAATTCAAAGTAAATTCTATCATCCAAATGATCATGGATACCTTGGAAACAACAATTGTTATAAGTACACTTTGCATTTATGGAGCTAATTTGGAGGCCTTTTTCACAGCAGTTATTTCTGCACGGATCTTGAACAGTTTAACCTGCAATTTGGCTGCCTATCGAGAATTAAGCATCGAACTCAAACCTTATTTAAAAAGTCAGGTGGAATTAATACAATACCATAAAAAGGAATTTTTCAAGTATATCTTTGGAAATTCACTCAGCAGCTCATTAAAAGTTCTCATGAATCAAGGGGATGTATTATTATTGGGAAATATGGGCAGTACATCCGCAGTTGGAATTTACGCAACCGCAAAAAAGTTAGCCTATTCGGTTTTAACCTTAACCGATCCATTGGCGAGTTCCATATTCCCACAACTTTCTCATTTAATAGCTTCAAAGGATCACCTTAAAATTAAGGTCATGATCAAAAAGATAACAGGTATCATGCTCATTCCGTCCTTTGTCGTATTCATTATTTGCTTCTTTCTTAAAGCCACAATTATTGAATTCCTATTTGGAAAAGAGTTTATTAAAGCGGCCGAACCTTTTATAATACTACTAATTTGTGCTTTACAAGGAGCAGTATTCTTTTGGGTACTTCCATTAATTCAAAGTATGGGGCTAATCAAAAAGAGATTTCTTGTTTATCTTTCCGCTATTATTATTGGTGGAATCACAAGCATTCTATTAATTCCAAGTTGGAATGAATCTGGAGCAGCCATAGGACTCTTAGTTGCTAACTTATTTATCACATTTAGATTCCTACAAGCAGGATATTATGAGCTCAACCGCAAATCGATTTCATCACCAAAATAATTTGAACTACCTACACGAAATATTAAACCATAACATGAGTATCCTAGAAGCCAGCAGTAAATCTGTCGCCTTAAAACACCCAATTGCTGCGCTTTCCTTTTACATGGGAAACAAAAACGCTTTACATGAAGCGATCATTCTTGATGCGGCAAAGTATATTTTTGGCTCTAACACTGATCTTCGTCCATGGAAAAATGCGTTGTCTGAAATTACTTCCAACGCTCTCATTCCACCCAACAAAAATACTTTTGATGTTGTAGTTGGTAATAACTTGAATACCACTTTTGGAAAATGGATTTGGTGTTGTGTACGCGTTTTGCAACCCGAGGCCATGATTGAAACAGGTGTTGCACATGGCTCCTCATCGTGGATTATTTTGAATGCCATGCACAAAAACGGTAAGGGAAAATTGTATTCCATCGATCTTCCGAATCACGACACCAACAAAGATTACAATTTCAAACACACACAACCTGAAACGGGATGGATGGTGCCTGATATTTTGAAATCGCAATGGGAATTACACCTTGGATATGCTCAAGAGCTGCTTCCCATGCTATTAAATAAACTCAAAAAAATCGATATTTTCTTTCACGACAGTGATCACAGCTATGAGCACATGAAATTTGAGTTTGAAACTTCATCTCCTTTCATTCGCAAAGGAGGTTTAATGCTGAGTGATGACGTTCACAAAAACAAAGCATTTGCAGAGTATGTAGCCAACACTAAATACAAAGCATTGCAATTTAACAAAGGAGGATGTGCCATAGCACAATAAATAATGTCGAATCCCTATATTATTTATTTATCGCCCTATGATATTCTAAGGCCTCGAACTAATCAATTAAGTGATGTTCGATTTACAGAAGGCTTTGCACAAAACCAATGTCACACTCATCTCATTGTTCCGTATGTTCAACGCGCCGATAATATTTCGAAAAAAGAAGTTGCAGAGACGTATGGATTAAAGAGTCATTTGAATATTCATTATAGTCCCACTCATTTTACAGAAGATGTAAAAGGAGGCTGGCAATTGGCACAAGTTGCTTGGCATGGCATACGCACCACAATTACTATTCTTAAACAACGGAAAAATCAAAATCAAACCTACATTATCAGCAGGAGCTCTCATTTACTGCTCCCCTATTTTACACTGAGAAAAATCTTTCCTTCGCGATTTAAAAATGTGGTACTCATTCATTGGGCTCATGATTTCCATTCCAGCAAAAATCATCAACGCATCCATCAATTAGCAGACTATATTATCGCTACCAATAGTTCCATTCTAAATTCCATTCTAAAAATTTCAAAAAGAAAAAGCTTAGATGGAAGCTTCACATTAAACCCGATAACAGAATCGCAAGCGTTAGAATATTTCACTAAAGAAGAGGCAAGGAAAGAAGTAAAACTCACACATATTAAAACGCCTTTAGTGGTTTACACTGGTAAAATTGGAATTAACTATGATAAGGAATTAAAGTACATTTTAGAGGCGGCTCAACAACTTCCGCAATACACCTTTCTTTTTACTGGTGGAAAGCCAAAAACAATAGTCTTCTGGGAAGACTATTGCTCCAGTTTAGGACTAAACAATATTATATTCACTGGATACTTATCCGACTATCGTAAAATTAAATACTACCAATATAGTGCTGATGTTCTAATTTCATATTATACAAAACAAGGACATGATGTGCGCTACAATTTTCCGAACAAGATATGTGAATACATGTTAACTGGAAATCCGATGGTCAGTCCAAACTATCCTGCAACGCAAGACCTTTTAACTGAAAACAACTGCACCTTTACTTCACCAGAAAATAGTAAAGCATTAGCAAATAGCATAAAGGAAATAATTGAAAATCCTTTACCAGCACAGCAGAAAGCACAACAGGCAGCTATGGATGTCAGAGAAATTACTTTCAAGAAAGTCGCAGCTCGACTTTTAAAGCAATTCCCAAAATGAATGCCGAAAGAAATTTAAAACTATTTTTGGAAAAAGGGTATGTCACTAAACTTGACCGAAAACTTTCACTTTTCTTTCCATTCTATACCTCACAAATAGCTAAACGATTTTTTTCAAAAATCAATACTGAAAAACATTCACATTCTGGTTCTTATTCTAAAGTAATCCCAACTGTATATGAGGGGAATAATTCAGTTGTTAAACTCATTCAGAAACAACTTTCTAAATCTTCATTAACTTCACTAAAAGCTGCTCTAGTTCACGGAAGTATTGGTGATGGAAATGAAATTAAATATAGTGATTTTGATGGTATTTTGATTGTCGATGCAAATGAAATAAAAAATGTGGAGCATCTACTTGAGCTACATCAACTCATCAAAAAAACTGAACTACTATTTTTTGAGCAAGATGCATTACAACATCATGGATGGGCCCTGTTTCTAGTAAACGATTTACTAAACTTTAAAGAGCATTTATTTCCTCTTGATCTCATTCAAAACGGCAAAACTATTTTTGTTTCAGATGGCTTTACAATAGAAGCTAAAATAACCTCAGAAAAAGAACAATATAAAATTATTCTCAACAATTTATGTTCCTCTATTGTACATAAAGCCTCTCATTTATCCACACTTAAAAACCAGTATATTTTCAAGAATTTACTAAGTGAAATCATGCTTTTACCTGCTGCTTTTTTGCAAGCAAAATACTATAAAACCATATCGAAAAAGGAAAGTTTTTCTCAGTTAAAAGATAATTTTCCAGCGATCGATTCGACACTTCTTGATTGGGCAAGTGATGTCCGGATAAATTGGGTCCAAGAACCTATAAACCTTAAAACACATCTCTTTCATCGATGTAAAAAGGCGGGATTCCCTATTTCATTCTTAGCTCCCAACACCCCAGAAAATATTTTAGTTCAGTTGGATGAAAAATGGAAGCATCAAGTTCTTTTACTTTGCCATTCGCTCTTAAAAGAATCGAATTAAAGTAACGGATAGTTTAATCTTTCCATTACTTTTCCCGCAATGTGATTAAAGCTTTCAATTTGCACATTATTTAGTCGAGCGATAGATTCTTGATTCAGATCCTTTATTTCTGCGCTCACCTTATGAATTTGAAAACTCTTCCTGAAAATAGATTCGTCTATATCATCAATACTTAAAAAACCAGTCACCTTTTTCATGGTTACCACTGGATTTGCAACCAAATCTTCATACTTTAATTGAAGATGATTTTTTAAGAAAGGAAAATCATTCAACAGAATTTCATTAGATATACTCCATTGGGTTGCTGCTTTTTCAACACTATGCATTTCCTTTCGGTGGATTCCTTCACTCACTGCATAACCATTTCGAAATAATGAAATAAAATAAGCATTCGTAAAATTCGCTTGCAACCATCTTGTTCTAGCGGCATTGAGAATTGTTTTTTCAATCAGAATTTTACGCTTAGGATTATTATAAAAATATCCCCACTCTCGTCGGAGTTTCTTTGCATCAATACTTGTTGAAGAATTCTCATCCAAATAAAACAACTCTGGTTTCAAAGCCCACAAACGAGGCAGGTCAAAATCGGCGCCGCGAGGAAGTTGACTACTATAAAATTGTCCTTCATTGGGCATACTGCCAATGTGAGGATGAGTGGCAAGCAAATTATGGAGCAAGGTGGTGCCAGAATTATAGCAGCCAACGATAAAAACCCATTTCTCGGGGTGCGGTTCAGGTGTCAACAAATGACCCATCGACTTAGACTTCAGTTTAGCCCATAGTTTCAGTTTTGTTGAAAACTCCTTCATAGCCACAAATTTACATTAGTCTAATCAATGTTCTACTCGATATTGCATTAAAAGTTACTTTTGCTTTTGAGAAAATGAGCGAGCATATCCTAATTCTACTGAATGAAAGAAGTCGAACTGACTTCCTCGATGATCTCCAACAGCTCATCCATTCCTTTTCCGATCACTCACTTTTACTTTATTTCACACCTTCTTCTCCTGAAATTGAAATGGAAATTCCCTTCCCTTTCCGTCAGTTTCCTGCAAAATATAAAGGAAAAATACCGGTTCTAAATTCAGGGATTCCTAGAGATGAGTTTAATATTACACTTATCATAAATTTGAGCGGCCAGAATATTTTAGATGATCAAATGCGAAATATTCCAGAAATTAAATCTGATTTTTTTAGTCAGCTTTATATGCAGTATTGTCCAGCCATCATCAACGGAATTATTCAACAACACAATCAATGTTCATTTGCAGTGACATTAAGAGACCCAAAAAACGATCTCTACCAACTAACCAAAGGTTCGTTTAAATTGTTGAACTATGATTATAAAAAAGCACTAGAACTTATTTATATTGGAAATATTCATTTATTGGTGGATGGAATAAAGCGATATTTCAAAAATCAAATAGGAAATTTAATCGATAATAACTCAACGCCTGAGCCTATAAAACCAGCAAAATTACATGTATTAAAACGTCGATTAAATCAAAATAAATTCAAGCATCGCATTCAGCAACTGTTTTATTATGACAAATGGAACATTGGAATTATCGATGCTCCTATCGAAGAAGTAGCCTTACAAAAAGATAAAATTTGGGAAGTAAAATGGCTTGAAGAATCCAAAGAAAGCAATTTCATTGCAGATCCATTTGGATGTGAAATTGAAGGGAATCAACTCCTCCTTTTTGAAAATTATGTCAATAAAAAAGGAATCATTAGTTCTCAAAAAAATTCAGAAGACATAAAATCACTAAAAGAGTTACCTGTCCATTTAAGCTATCCATATACACTATTTCATGAGGGAAGTTGGTATTGTTTGCCAGAACAAAGTGCTTCCAATAAATTAGAAATTTTTCAAATTCATCCCGGCACTCACTATCTAGAAAATCCAGTAGAAATACTTTCCAATTTCAAAGCAGTGGATCCAAGTTTGATTTTACAGGATGAGAAATGGTATTTATTCTGTACGGATGCCAGCGACAAAGGTGCTGACGTTCGATTACATATTTTTATTGCAGATTCGTTAACAGGACCTTATCGTCCACATCAAAAAAATCCAGTTAAGACTGATATTTCTACTGCACGTTGTGGTGGAAAAATATTCACGCATGAAGGAATAATATATCGTCCATCTCAAGATAGCAGTCGAACATACGGAGGAGAAATTGTTATACAGCGCATCGATTTACTCACAGAAGAAGATTTTTCGGAGTCTGAAATCAATCGCATACAGCCAGCCCATTTGCAAAGAAAATACAGCAAAGGATGCCATACGCTTTCATCTCTAGGAAAACGTACTTTAGTAGACGGAAAAAGAGATATTTTTAGCTTTCGAAACTTTTTCCAAAAATTCCGTAAAAAACAGAATGCCTAATATGCGATTTATCGATCATCCTCAACCTACTGCTCGAAATTTATACGACGAAGCAGTACAAGGAATTATTGATCGCAACAAGCATCTACCTGGCTTAAAATCAATCGTTCAGTTCGGGAATATAACCACTCCTGGAATATCGGATATTGATTTATTATTCGTTTTTAGAAATAAACAAGAGTGCCTAGCGACTGGATTAGAAAACTTACCCGAAGTTCACAGAAACTTGTTCACACATGGGATCATGGCTATTTCAGAACAGCAATTTGATGATAATGAATATTATACAATTTGGAGTGAACATCATTTAGTTTGGGGAGATCATCCATCAAAAGAAGAAAGAAAGCGAAGCTTGGAAGATGAAGGTATCTTAAAAATCCAAACAGCCGTTGAATTTCTGATAGCAAATTTCATAGATATTAAGGTTCAAAAGGAATATCATCTTGTAAAGCTTCGTGCGTTACTTCAACACATGAAGGGAATTTTGTATGATCTAGAATATTTAAATGATACACAAAGCACACTACATCCTCATTTATTAGAGCTAAAAGAAATAAATCGCAATTGGTTTGAAGCAATTCCCTCTGAAGAAAAATTAATGGAGTGGTTTTTTTCATTTGAAAAACTTTATGATAAATATGTTCATCAGGTGTTGTTAAAATATCCAATGTATTTACCATCAAGAGATGTTTTACCGATTTCAAAAAACATGATTTTGAAAAATGATTCCAGCGTAAACTTCAAAAGAAACGGGATCTTGCTCCCTACATTTTTAAGTTTCGCAGGGAGATCTTATGTTAAACTACAGCATCGATTCAATCACTTTACGGTTTCTTGTCCACTCACCCACCAAGCAGCGCCCATTGTAAAAGAGCGATTTGAATTTTTAATTCGCATGAAAGAGTATAACCGACAATATTTGCCTAATTTTATGACGATAACCACTAGCATTACAGCCAAACTTATCTAATATGAGGTGGACAAATCCGGGTGCCATCATTGAGAATACTATTCGCGCCAATCAATTAAAAACATTCTTTGAAAACCTTGGTCAAAAAGAATGTTTACTAGATTTAGGATGTGGTCCACGCCCTTATTTTTCAATTTACCAGCCCTATTTTTCAAAAACGATTGGTGCAGACTTAGCCGATTCACCTTTTCCAAAAAAAGAAATTGATCTTTACTGCAGTGCGATAGAAGTCCCATTGCCTGATGAAAGTGTGGATGTGATTTTATGTACAGAAGTATTACATGATCTTCCAGAACCAGATTTATTTTTTACCGAAGTGAAACGATTGTTAAAAAAAGGCGGGATATTAGTTATGACTAGTCCATTTGTAGTTCCCATTGTTGATGGTTCATTCGATCATTATCGGTACACCAAGCAGGGATTGCTCTATCGAATTCAAAAATCAGGTCTTGAAGTTAATTCCATAGAAGAAGTAGGTGATTTATTTGGCACCATCATCACCTTAAGCATTAAA
>JANOPQ010000034.1:0-27973 GCA_031421935.1 Bacteroidota bacterium
CCCCTACATTCAGCCTTCTTTGCATAAAATTGGATGTAATCCAATTTTATGCAAAGAAGGCTTATAAAGTCGGAGTTTAATCCTAAATTATTGAATATCCCGAATTCCCAATTTGATCTCTTCTTGTTGGGCGGTATCCAAAATTTTTAAAAAGATGAACTCTCTTTTTTCACTGAAATAAGTGAAATCGATGGATTCAATGAAGTAGATAAATTTCATCTCAACACCTTGAATGGTGAAATTTTCAATATGGATATACGGAGGTGTGGTCGTAGATACATAGTCAAGATTCGTAAGAAAGGAATGAATCTCTTGTCTGAATTTTTCAATTTTTGCAGTAGGTGTATCAAAACGTATGAGTACCGTGAAGCTCGCACGAATCATATTGCGTTGACTAACATTCTCAACATCCGAATCGATCATTTTTTTGTTGGGAATGGAAAAGATGGTTCGGTCGAGGGTTCTGATTTGTGTACTTCTAAATCCAATTTTTTCTACGGAACCTTTTACAGTTCCTGCTTTCACTAAATCGCCTGTAGAAAATGGTTTGTCCAAAAAGATGGTGAATGATGCTAATAAATTTTCAATACTTTCTTTTGCTGCAAGGGCTAATGCAAGTCCTCCGATACCCAATCCGGCAATGAGAGAGGCAACATTCACCTCGAAGATGGTGCCGAGGATGATAAAAAAACTCAAAATAATTACTATTATTTTGATGGCTTCTCGCATGAACGGAATGATCTTATTGTCGCTATTCGTGTCTTGCAATCCAACACGATGAGCCAATACAATTCCAAAAAAATCGATAACCCGTAAAACTATCCATGTGATGGAAATGAAAATGGAAAATTGAAATGTTCTCCAGATAATGAGTCGTATTCCAAATTTTTCTTCTGATGGCAAATGCCAGCTTTCTGGATAGTGAAGTTGTTTGCAAGCAAGGTAAACACTGAGTAGAATAACAAATAATCCAAAAGGCTTGCGCAATAAATGGCGAAGCATTTTTACATCTACTCCAGCTACACGTTTTTTTATAGCGCGGTAAAAAAGTCCAGATAAGTGAAAAGAAACAAATCTTTTTAAAATGATACCAGAAAGAATGATGGTGAAAAACAACAGGTAGCTGCGAACATCATTCTCAAAGTACACCTGATTTAACCAATTTTCATCCATCTTACTAAATTCAAATTTATAATAATTGCTTCAATGCAATTTCGTATCCGCTAGCCGTTATATCTTTTTTGCCTTGATTGATTTTGTAGATATTATCCAACGCTTGATGAATCGTTTTAGCAACGTCGGTAAAGATTCCTTCAGCAGTTACTTCTTTTGGATTGCTCATTAAGTAAGCAAACACTCTTGCCATTCCACAGTTGGAAATAAAATCAGGGATCACACTCATATGATGATCTGCAAATCGACTAATAGGACCAAAGAAAATTTCAGTATCTGCAAAAGGAACATTCGCACCACATGCAATTACTTTCAGTCCGCCATCATACAATTCGCTAGCTTGATCAAGGGTAACTAATCGTGAAGCTGCGGCAGGAATAAATACATCCGCTTTTTGTTTCCAAAACGATTCTTGTATATCATCAACCTTGGTAAATCCTTCAAACATATTTTTTGTTCGTGAGTGAAAAAGGCTGATGACTTCATCATGCGTAAATCCATTTTCATTTAATACACCACCACTTCGATCTACAATTCCTGTGAGTAATCCGCCGGCTTGCGAGAGATAAAATCCTGCTGCTGCACCTACATTTCCCCATCCTTGTACTAATACTTTTTTTCCTTCGATACCATCTCCCTGTAGCTTATAAAAATGAATAACCGATTGAGCAACTCCGTATCCCGTTATCATATCGGCAATGGTATACGATGAGCCTGCTGGAACATATCGAGGATCATCCACCATTAAACTTACTCCTTGCTGAAGTTTTTGAATTCTTTCTGATCGTTCTGTCCCTTCACTTTTGAAATGTCCATTCACCACACCTTCCTGTGGATGTAATAATCCAAGCTCAGCCGTAATCGGAATTACTTCGTGAATTTCATCTACAAAAAGATCGCCGCCTGTACCATAATAATTTTTAAGTAAAGGCATGGCTGCTTTGAACCAACGTTTCAAAACTTCTTCTTTACGTGGATCACGTGGATCGAAATTAATTCCTGATTTTGCTCCTCCAATGGGCGGACCTGCAACTGTGAATTTAATTTCCATGGTTTTTGCTAATGATTCTACTTCCCGTCGATCTAATCCTTTTCGCATGCGAGTTCCGCCACCAGCTGCCCCGCCTCTTAATGAATTGATAACGATCCATCCGCAGGCTTCTGATTGTGGATCATTCCATTCGTAAATTATTTCAGGCTTCTTATCTTCAAATTGTTGGAGCAAGGTTAACATCTTTTCTTGATTGAATTATAGTGCAAAGAAATCTATTTTCACTCTATTAATGAGCTAGATTCCGAGCGTTGGTAATTTATAAGTTATTTTTTTTTGATTTCCGATTTCACGAATGATTGATTTACTGAGGGTTGTGCCAAGCCATGGTTGGTGAAGAATTAATTTTTCTTCGTAAGTATTCATGCCTAGTAAATAAATTCCGCCTTGCGTATCCGGACCTACACAAAAATCCAACGGTCGAATGCTTAACATCGCTTCTTCTATATGTTTTGCAGAAAGTGTAGGAGGAAGCGAAAAAACTCCAATTACTTTTCTAAATCCTTCGTAGAATTTTTTTGAATAGGCAGCGCATAAATAATTTTCAATGGCTGTTGAATGAATATTACTATTGGGCCAATCATTGGTTTCTTGAATTCCATCAGCCTGTAAAATTTCAAAATTTAAATTGTGAAGAGAAATTAATTCTTGAATTGCAGTTTGTGTAGATTCATTGAACACTAAAGAAGGATGAATCCCTGTTTTTATTCCTGTGAAAAAGAGGATGGCGCAGGTCTTGAAATATTCGTTCATAATATTGCAATTAATCGACTAACTATTTTACTCAAGATGGGATCAGCACTTTCAGCAATGGCAATTATTTCTTCTAATGTTACCGGTGACAAATGATCGGGATCACATACATCCGTCAATACAGAGATACCGACACATCGCATATTCATGTGTCGAGCAACAATAATTTCAGGTGTTGTACTCATCCCCACAGCATCGGCTCCAATAGTTCTCAAGTATCGATACTCAGCTCGTGTTTCCAACATAGGTCCATTTACGGAAACGTAAACGCCCTCTTGCAATCGAATCGAATTTTCTGCTGCTATTTTCTTGATTTCTGCTCTTAGAAGTGCATCATAGGGGGCACTCATATCTGGAAATCGTGGACCCATCTCCTCGTCATTTTTCCCAATAAGTGGATTACTACTTTGAAGGTGAATATGGTCTTCAATAAGCATCAATTCTCCTTTTTGGTAAGATGGGTTCAAAGCACCTGCGGCATTGGAAACCAACAACGTATGTACTCCCAGTTGCTTCATAACTCGCACAGGGAGAGTGATTTGCTCCATGGAATAGCCTTCGTAAAAATGAAAGCGTCCTTGCATAGCAATCACTTCTTTGCCTTCAATGGTCCCGAAAAGGAGCTGACCCTTATGTGACTCTACAGTACTCGTCGGAAAATGAGGGATCATGGAATAATCAATGGCCTCTCTGATCTTGATGGATTTAGCCAGCTGATGTAAGCCTGTACCCATAATTATTCCCACAGCACCCTGAGGGGAAGCAAATTTTTTTAAGAAATCACTTGATTGAATAATTTCTGAAGTCATCCGCCAAAATTAGGTGATAAGAACGATGAAAAACGGCTACATTTGCACTTCATTCGAAAAAGTTTATGATTCAGTTAGCGTATATCCGTGAAAACAAGCAGGATGTAATCAACAGATTGGCCATTAAAAATATAGATGCAACAGCAGCTATTGAAGAAATTATTGCACTTGACCAAGAGAAAAGAAGGGCTCAAACAGAGGTAGAAATGCTTTTGTCGGAGCAAAATACTTTGGCTAAGCAGATTGGCGAATTATTTAAGTCGGGAAAGAAAGCGGAAGCGGATGATATGCGTAATCGCAGTACGGCCATCAAGGAATTAGCGAAAGGGCACGAAGAGAAATTAGCGAAACTTGAAGATGATTTGAAGAATGCATTGGTAGTGCTTCCCAATATTCCATCTCCTTCTGTTCCTCCTGGTAAAACACCCGAAGAGAATGAAGTCGTTTTCTTGAATGAGAAAAATATGCCGAAGCTCGACGACGATGCATTGCCACATTGGGAATTAACTGCGAAGTATGATATTATCGATTTTGAATTAGGAAATAAAATTGCTGGTGCTGGATTTCCTGTTTACAAAGGGCAGGGAGCAAAATTGCAAAGAGCATTGATAAATTTCTTTCTCGATCAAGCTACGAAGGCGGGCTATTATGAAATTCAACCACCCATTTTAATTAATGAAGAATCTGGTTTTGGTACCGGACAACTTCCCGATAAAGAAGGGCAGATGTATCACGTGACTGCTGATAATTTATATTTAATTCCTACAGCAGAAGTTCCCGTAACTAATATTTTTCGTGATACCATTGTGAAAGCAGAAGAGATGCCCATTAAGTGCACGGCTTACACACCTTGTTTTCGCAGAGAAGCAGGATCGTACGGCGCGCATGTTCGTGGATTGAATCGTTTGCATCAATTCGATAAAGTGGAGATTGTTCAAATTGCACATCCTGATTCAAGTTATAAAATACTGGAAGAGATGCGAAACTATGTTTGTAGTTTATTGGATTTGCTCGAGCTTCCATACCGCACATTGAAATTATGCGGTGGCGATATGAGTTTTGCTTCGGCATTAACCTATGACATGGAAGTGTGGAGTGGAGCACAAAAGAGATGGTTAGAGGTGAGTTCTGTATCCAACTTTGAATCTTTCCAAGCAAATCGTTTAAAATTACGTTATCGTGAAGGAAATGAAAAGCCAGTTTTAGCTCATACACTAAATGGCTCTGCGCTAGCGTTACCTCGTATCGTGGCTTCCTTGTTAGAAAATAATCAAAGTAAGGATGGAATTCGTATCCCTGCCGCTTTAGTTCCGTATACAGGATTTGATACTATTAAATGAAAAAAATACTCGTACTTTTAATTCTGTTTATTTCTCTCGGTTCGCAAGATGTGTTTGCACAACCCGGACAATCGAATGCTGAATTAGCCAATCAATATCTTAGTACAGGAGAGTTTGATAAGGCGGTTGTGTACTTTGAAAAGTTTTATGATCAGGATCCGTTCGCAGCTTATTCGGGTTATTCCAAATGTTTAATCGCATTGAAGGATTTTGAAAAAGCAGAAAAATTAATTCGAAAGCACCAGAAAAAATTTCCGCAAGATCCCTCTATTCGAATCGACTTAGGATTGCTTTATGATGTGCAGGGAAAGAATAACGACGCAAAGAAGGTGTATGAAGAAGCAATCAGTAATTTGAAGCCTGATATTAATCAAGTGAATTTGTTAGGAAATGCATTTACCAAAAATCAGATGTTTGATTATGCGGTTTCCACTTATTTACAAGGAAGAAAATTGTTGAAAGGAGCTTATCCGTTTTCATTTGAGTTGGCTGAAGCATATGGTCAGCTGGGAAAGTTTACAGAGATGGTGAATGAGTACATTACGATGATTGATTTTAATCCTGGTTATCTTCCCAATATTCAAACCATCTTGCAAAATAAAATTGCAAATGATTTAAGTGGGAATATGAGTGATTTAGTGCGTCAAAGTTTGTTGAGAAGTATTCAAAAGTATCCTAATGAATCGAAATACAGTGAGCTCTTGCTGTGGTTGTTTTTGCAGGAAAAAGATTTTGAGTCGGCATTTATTCAAGCTAAAGGGTTGGATAAACGTCTTGCCGAAAACGGTGATCGACTTTTAAATTTAGGACGGACCTGCGTTAGCAATAAAGATTTCTTAACTGCCGAAAAGTGTTTTCAGTATGTGGTTGAAAAAGGTTCACTGAATATTAATTACACCACAGCACGCATGGAATTGATAAATGCAGTGAATGATCGTGTAACGACTTCTGGAAATTATACGCAAACTGATTTACTTCGACTCAAGCAAGATTATGTTACGACTTTATCGGAGTTAGGAAAAAATGTAGCTACAGCGCCACTTATTCGTGGATATGCTCATTTGGAAGCGTTCTATTTATTCAATACGGATACTGCCATTGAATTGTTAATCGAAACGATTGAGTTGCCTAATTTAAAATCGCAGTTTAAGGCAGAATGTAAATTGGAGTTGGCCGACATTTACGTTTTTGATGGATTGGTGTGGGACGCAGCATTACTTTATGGGCAAGTTGATAAAGATTTTAAGAATGATATATTGGGTCGTGAAGCAAAGTTTCGCAATTCTAGATTGTCGTATTACTTAGGTGAATTCGATTGGGCAAAAGATCAACTAAATGTGTTGAAAGCAGCGACAAGTCAACTGATCTCTAATGATGCTTTGTCTTTAGCATTGTTGATTACCGACAATACCAATTTAGATACTTCCAATGCAGCGATGATCGTTTATTCTAGAGCCGATTTATTGGATTTTCAAAATAAAGATAGCCTTGCCTTAATGGTGTTGGACAGTTTGATCAATGGATTTCCTAATCATTCATTAACCGATGAGGCATGGTTTAAGAAAGCGCAAATTTTAAAATCAAAAGGTCGCTTTACAGAAGCGCTTGTCTATTTGCAAGATATCATTGATAAGTATCCTGACGATATTTTGGCGGATGATGCCCTATTTCAATTGGCAGATTTGAATGAGAATAAATTAAACGATAAGGAAAAAGCAAAAGTGTTGTATGAAACATTGCTCACTAAATATCCAGGAAGTCTTTTTGTTGTAGATGCGAGAAAACGATTCAGAACATTGCGCGGAGATAAAATTAATTAATAGAGTTGATGGTTGCACAATCATCACAAATGAAGTGTTATAAAAATGATTATCTATAATGTAACAGTCAGTATTGACGAAGATGTTTCGGTGGAGTGGTTGAAGTGGATGAAAGAGAAACATATTCCAGATGTTTTGAATTTGGGAATATTTTTTGAAGCACGTATTTGTCGTGTATTGGCGGAGGAGGTAGGTGGATTCACTTATGCGATTCAATATACTTGTAACGACATGGAGAGTTACGAACGTTATCGTGATGATTTTGCACCCGCATTGCAAGAAGATGCGGCAAAACATTATGGTGGAAAATTTACTGCGTTTCGCACTTTATTGGAAGTAGTATGACGTGGAAGCCGGGCGATGTAAGAGCCAAGAAATTTCTAGGTCAGCATTTTTTAAATGATGAGGATACTGCGCAAGCGATTGTGGAAGCCTTAGAGTTGCCAGATGGTGTAAGAGATGTTTTGGAGATTGGTCCAGGGATGGGAGTACTTACGAAGTATTTGTTGCCGAATAAATCTTATACGACACATGCCGTAGAACTCGATCGGGATTCTATTCCTTACTTGAATTTGCATTTTCCAGAATTGAAAGATCGATTAATAGAAGGTGATTTTTTGCAAATGAATTTGGACGATTTGTTCGAGAATCAATTTGCCATCATTGGTAATTTTCCTTATAATATTTCTACGCAAATATTATTTCGCATTTTAGAATTCAAGAATAAGGTGCCGTTGATGGTGGGAATGTTTCAAAAGGAAGTAGCCGAACGTATTGCTTCACCTCCCGGAAATCGCGACTATGGAATTTTAAGTGTGTTGTTGCAGCCTTGGTTTGAGATTGAATATTTATTTACGGTCGACCAACATCTATTTACTCCACCACCACGAGTGAAGTCTGCTATTTTAAGAATGAAACGCAACGATCGCATGACCATGCGCGTGGATCAATCTTGGTTTACGACTGTAGTTAAAGTTGGATTTAATCAACGTAGAAAAACGTTGCGTAATGCCTTGCGTCCAATTTTACCAGCCGATTTCTCGCATATCCCTTATCTCGATTTAAGAGCAGAAGCTTTGAGTTGGCAAATGTTTGAAGAACTTGCTGTTTTGTTGAAAGCAAAGTAGTTCTATTTTTATTGCTGACTACAATTTTGATTGTGTCATCGTCAATGTAAATAATTGTTCGCTGTGAATCATTTTATTGTGAGTTTTGAAGGAAAGAGTATAGAATGCTTTTTTAACTTTCCAATGGGAATGAAATTATGGCTCTCATTGAATTAACTAAGCAAGGTCTTTATTGTGCGCAAGCCGATGTGTACATTGATCCATGGAAGTCGGTTCCAAGGTCATTGATCACTCATGCGCATTCCGATCATGCACGCGGTGGAAATGGAATCTATGTTGCGCACGAACACTGTATCCCTTTATTGGATCTTCGTTTAGGGAAAATCAATTCGCAAGGGGTGAAATATGGTGAGTCCATCCATTATAATGGTGTTCAAATTTCTTTTCATCCTGCAGGACATGTTCCAGGTTCTTCTCAAATTAGATTTGAATATAAAGGAGAAGTTTGGGTAATTTCTGGTGACTATAAATTAGAGGATGATGGAGTTTGTGCTCCGTTTGAGTCTGTGAAATGTCATTCGATTATTTCGGAATCAACTTTCGGACTTCCCATTTATAGGTGGAAGGATCAATACGAATTATATCGGGAAATTAATCGTTGGTGGAAGCAAAATGCTGCCGATGGAATTGTTTCTGTGATCATGGCATATAGTTTAGGGAAAGCACAGCGCATCTTGAAACACCTAGATCAAGAAATTGGGAAAGTGATTGTGCATCCTGTTGTTGGTGCCATGAATGCTGCAGTAAGGAACTTCACTCCCGATCTTCCCACAGATTTGATTTGGCATAAAGACTTAACGGTGTCGAATTACCGAAATGCATTGTTGATAGTTCCTCCAAATTCTGCACAAGGGATGTTGGAGATGTTTCATCCTTGTTCTATAGCATTTGCATCCGGATGGATGAATTTTAGAGGAGGTAAGTATCAAATGTCGGCGGAGCGTGGATTTACACTCAGTGATCACGCCGATTGGGAAGGATTGAATAAAGCTATTGATGCCAGTGGCGCAGAAAAAGTTTTTATTACGCATGGATTTACGAAACCGTATGTAAAATGGTTGCGAGAACAAGGAAAGGAGGCATATGAATTGGAAACGTTGTTTAGCTCCCAGATGGAAAGTGAAGAATGAAGAATCTTGCCAACTTATATATAGATCTTGAACAAGAAACTCGTAAACCACGACGAGTAGAAGCCATTGCAAATTATTTTGGATCTGTCAGTGAAAAGGATGGTACTATTGTCTGTTCCATGATGATGGGTGTAAAGCTGAAGTCTGTAATAAAGAAAGAAGAATTGAGATTATTAGCATGTACCTTAGCGAATGTTAATTCGTGGATGTTTGATGAATGTCTTTCTCATGGAAATAATTACTTAGAAACTGTTTCTTTGATTCTTCCATCAACTAATAGCAATGTACACAAAAGTTTGAACGATGTTTTTTTGCTTTTGGATTCACTGAAAAAATTGAATGTAGATGATCGGCAGAAAGTAATTCTCGAGTATTGGTCGATTTTAAATGTAAAGGAAAGAATTGTTTTTAACCAATTGCTTTGTGGTGTTTTTAAGTTTAAAATTTCTTTCGATGAATTGGTTGAAGCTTTTGCAGTGTGGACTAGTATTGAAAAGGGGGTTGTTGCTGTTCGATTTTCTAAATGGATTTCGACGAAAGCACAATTAAGTGAGTTGTGTACACCAATACTTGTATGGGAAAAAAGGTCATTGCCTGAAGCATTTCACATTTATGAAGATTGGTCAGACGATTTGAAATCGATTCTTGATCCAGCCCTTTTTAAAGCGAGATGGGCGATGGATGGCTTAGAAATTAAAGTTGTAATAGTGAATGGTGAAGTCTATGTGTGGGGCCAGAATCAAAAGTTATTATTCAATCGATTTCCGGAGATTGAAAACATGTTTCTTGCCCTTCCTGATGGATGCATAGTAAGTGGAACAATTGTCGGTTGGAGTAAAGAAGGTGTCGATAAAGTCATACTTCAACAGCGCGAAAGTAAAAAGCAAGTGACCTTGAAAGTTATGACTGATTTTCCGATTCGATTTTTTGTTTCGGAATTTAGTCAAAGGAAAGTGAATACATTCGACATTGAAAAATTAGAAAAATCAACACCAGATTTATTTTTCGAACTTCTTGATGATCCCAATTCGATGGGTGTTTGGAATGAAGAGATTGAATTCACCACTTGGGATCAATTGGAAAATTATCAAACTAAACATCGCATAAATGGAAGTTTTGGCGTTGAAATATTTTCGGCAGATATTAATGGCGATTCATCCATCCAACCAAAAAAATATTTAAAGAAAAATGATTCGCATTCCTTGTTGCTAATTTTGCTGTACGTAAAATTAGGGATTTATAGTAGTGATCGAGCTGGAGAAGAATACACTTTTGGTGTCCAACATAATTCTACTTGGCTTCCCATTGCAAGAGTTTCCGAATTGTTGGTTGAAGAAGATCGGCTCTTTATTCATGATTTTGTCAAGCAAAACACAATCGAGAAGTTTGGACCGGTGCGGAATATTAAACCAGCTTTGGTTTTTGAAGTATCCTTTACATCCATCTTCCGAAACGAAAGAAAAAAGGCGGGAGTGGAATTAACCAATGCCACTGTAATTTGTAGGCACAATCATTTATCCATTGATGATGCGCATCAATTAAAAGATGTTATGAATTTGTTTTCGGAGCCTAGGGTTTAAACCCTAGGCTCCTTGTGATTTTTAAAACGTCAAAGTAACCTGTCCCATCAAATTAAATTCAGCTTGCGGATAATAAAAGTTCTCTCGTATTCTTGAATTGTCGTAGAGATAACCATACGAATATCCGTTGGAAACATACAAAGTGCTAAATATATTATTGAGCAAAATGTTAAATTTAATTCTAGGTAAGTTTGATTTAACAATGTCGTATGATAATCGAATATCACCAACGAAGTAAGCCGGGATTTCACTTTCCTTACTTTGGGTATTGTCTAAATATTGTTGTGAAACATATTTAGCGATAAAACTAATTTCACTATTTGGAATTGGATTATAATGAAGTGCACCCGAAGCGATCATAGCCGGGGAAAATGCAATGGTCGTGTTTTTGTAAATTATTTCTTCTTGGCCTAAGTAGTCGAAGTTCTGATCATACGCATCAACGAATTCAGTGAACATTGGAATTTTATTTTCACTTAAAGTGAAATTTCCTTGAAACACTATTTTTTTGTGTACTTGAACAGCAGCTTCTAATTCAATTCCGGTCCGATAACTTTCTTTGATGTTACTGCGCGTATAGCTTCCAACATCATTAACTTTTCCAGTAAGAATTAATTGATCGGTATAATCCATATAATATAAATTAACACTTGCTCTTAATGTTCTCCCCGACCATTTTACTCCAGTTTCATAGTCAATCATTTTCTCTGGCTTTGGGCGCGAAAAGTTAGAGGTTTCAATGTAGTCACTTCGGCTAGGTTCTTTTTGAGCTACGCTTGCTGAAGCATAAACAAAAATGTTTGTTGTTGGCTGATAGGTAATTCCAGCTTTTGGATTAACAAAATCATGCTTCACTTCTTGTTGGAAGAAACTTCCAAATTCATTGGGTCCTAAGAAAGAGTAATTCACATGGCGATATTGTAAATCTCCATAAATATTAATTTGTGAAGTTAATTGGATGTCGGCTTTGATGTAAGAGTTTAAATCATCTTTTGTGGCTGTATTTTCATAGTATTTATCAGTCAATGCTGAGTTGCCCGCATTTCGAGCCCAAATTACTTCTCCAAAATGTTTCCCTTCGTAGCGATTGGCAGCACCACCCATATTCAATTGAAATTTCTCAGTAATATTTCCATTTATGCTCCAAGTAATTCCATAAAACCAATTGTCGAGCCATCTTCTTCTCACTAAATCCGAATGCGTGATAAGAGAATCAGTAGAACCTGCAGTTGAGATATTATAATTATTTAATTCTTGATTTGATTTATATTCCTCATAATAGCCATTGCCTTTCGTAGCATGTAAACCAATATTTGCTAACCACGATTTACCAATATTTCTACTTGCTAA
Organism: Bacteroidota bacterium; assembly: GCA_031421935.1. GTDB lineage: Bacteria > Bacteroidota > Bacteroidia > AKYH767-A > OLB10 > JAJTFW01. The sequence continues at coordinate 12,134 of JANOPQ010000034.1, forward strand.
AAGTTGATAGTGATCTTGCTGGTAATTGTCGTTCTGATTTTTGTAAGTGTAATAATTATAAGTTCGACCACTCGTTAATAAGTTATTCGCTTCTTCTTCATTTAATCCATTTCGGTCAATGTAATCCATCATGCCTTTTACATCACCATTCAATCTGCTTTCCGGAATTCCATTCCAACTTTGATACGTGATTTCCTTTCCTGAAAATACATTAAGCCGAATTAAATTTTTATTGTCACGGTAGGCAGTACTAAAATAAAACGATTTTAAATCCGATTTGCCTCGATCCACATATCCATCACTAGTTATTTTTGAAAGTCGACCTTCCAATGAAAAATGGTTTTTTAATAGTCCAGTACCAAATGAAATATTATTCTTCAGTGTGTTAAACGTTCCGAATGCATTTGAGGATTGCAAGAAGGCTGTGTCGCTGAGTTGTTGAGATAAAATATTTATAGTTCCTCCAAAAGCGCCGCTTCCATTGGTACTGACACCAGCACCGCGAGTAACTTCAATATTTTGTGTAGAGCTCGCGAAGTCAGGAAGATTTACCCAATAAACACTTTGAGATTCCGCATCGTTTAAAGGAATTCCGTTGATGGTTACATTGACACGAGTAGCATCACTTCCTCGAATTCGAATTCCAGTATAGCCAATGCCATTTCCCGCATCAGAGGTGACTACAGCACTTGGTAAAAGTTGAAGGATGTAGGGAAGATCTTGGCCTGTATTTAATTTTTCAATCTCTTCTTTGCTTATCGTTTGATGGGCCATAGCAGAATTAGAACCGGTTCGAGTCGATTTTACTACCACTTCATCGGTTAAAAAAGGCTTAGCTCTTAATTGGATATTAAGAGTTGTTGCCCCGATCATGTTTACTTGAACGGTGGTGTCTTTATAGCCCATAAGACGACAATGAACTTTGATAAGTCCATCTTTCAATTTGTAAAATGCAAAATTTCCAGATAAATCAGTACTCAAGCTATATTGAGATTGTTCAATAAGTAAAATAACTCCTGGAAGGGGCTGATGGTTTTCGTCAGTGACCAGACCCGATAATTTTGATTGCCCAAGACAAATATGGCAAAAAGCTAGTAGCAGACAGAGTGGAAATAAAGTTTTGAATAGCATGTTGATTTCGTTTTAAAGGGTACGCAGAAAAGCGAAATCGGTACACTTCCTCCGTCGGTACTAACCGAATCAGGTCGTATGGGTGTGATCTCAGCCCTAGTGGGCACCCCAGTGTTTGGGTCAAAGATATCAAAAAGAGTATTAACCGTTTAAATTATTACGTGAATAGTTGCTATTTAATTCTTTCCTTTATATAACTTTAGACCTTCTTAAACAAAACTACCCATGATTTACTTTTATCACTCACTAAATAGGCTTGCACGAAATCTATTGCTCCTTGTCGTACTTTTGTTTCAATTTCAATTATCTCAAGGTCAAGTTAGTGTTAATGTTCCAGGAGGAGGTGCAGGGCCTGCACCAGGAGCAGCATATAATTATCGTCCACTGGGAACCTTTTGGGGTTATGATCGTGGCCAAATTCAATTAACGGCTGCAGAATTAACTGCAGCGGCAGTACCAAATGGAATTATTATTTCACGGGTTTCTTTTTTTCTTAATAGTTTTAATAATCCTAGTCCACTTACTCCCGTAAGAATATTATTGAGGGAAATTGCAGGTCCTCCAGGTTTGACGCCATCGACCTATGCTTCGGTTTCTGGATCTGCTACCTTGTGTTTTAGTGGAAATGTGAGTTCTGCAACCTTTTTACCAAATACTTGGGTAACGATAATACTTACGAGTCCATTTTATTTTAATGGAGGAGGAACAAATCTTGAAGTGATAGTCGAATCGAATTTTGGTGGTGCTGGGGGTGAAGCCTTTGATGGAAAAATATTTTCAAGGAGTACGATAGGATTTAATGGCTTTCAATATTGGGGTGCTGATAATACTCCCCCTGCTGGAAATGGGTTTGTAACAACATTTCGCCCCGATGTTCAACTTTATTATAATTTGGCTACCCCTTGTGTAAGCGTTCCTGCTGGAATTTCAGCAGTGCCTTTTCCATCAACTGTTTGTGCAAGTATTCCCTACTCGGTAAGTTTGTCAGGACTATATCCTCCTTTTAACAGTGGTTATACATTTCAATGGACTTCCTCTACAGTAGGAGCAGGAGGACCATTTGTTGCTATTCCGGGGGCCACTCAAGCCATTTATTCTAGTCCAGGTCAAATAGCTACAACTTGGTATCAATGTCAAATTCGATGTAGTGGTGGACCCATTACCAATTCAACAGTTGCTACTGTGAATTTAAATTCTCCGACAACATGCTATTGTGGATCCAATGCAACTTCCAGTGTTGATACTGATATTGGTCAAGTAGTTTTTGGCCCAATGACAAATCCTGCTGCTGTAGGTGCAACTACTAATAATCCTACATCATTTAATACATACACAAATTTTACAGCCTCCGTACCTGTACAGAATTATACACAAGGAATCAGTTATCCGATTACATTAAGGCAAATCACCTCTGGAAATTTCTTTTTTGCTGCCTATTTCAACGTGTTTATAGACTATAATCAAGATGGGGTTTTTGATCCTACTACAGAACGTGTGTATAGTGGCGGTCCAACCGGCCCAACGAGTGCTACACCAGTTACCACATCCGTTACTGGAAGTATTGTCATCCCATTTTCTTCTTTTACTGGAGTTACGCGTATGCGCGTCTTGCTACAAGAAGGTGGAAATAATACAAATCCTCCTTGTGGGACTTACACATGGGGAGAAACCGAAGATTATAATATTAACATTGTGCCCGGAATCCCGTGTGGATTAACCAATGCCGGATCTGCAACCACATCCCTCACTAATGTTTGTCCAACTCAAGTTTTTAAATTAGATATTACAGGTACGGTAGCATTAGGTTCTGGAATGACGTGGCAATGGCAGAGTGGTCCTGCGGTGGGTGGTCCTTGGACGAATATTGCAGGTGCAACATCCTATCCATTTGCAACCACGGAAGCTGCAACGACATGGTATCGATGCAGAATTACTTGTGGAGCCACCACGCTTTATACGAATCCCGTATTGGTAACGTTGAATGCGCCAGCGCAATGTTATTGTATTCCGGTTCATATTCCGAATTGTAATAATATGTGGACATCCAATGTTACATTTAATACATTAAATAATTCAACGGGTTGTTCAAGTAACACAACTTTAGCCTATAACGTTTACCCTGCAACTGGATCTTCAACAACCACCGTAACTCAAAATCAAACTTATAATATTAGTGTTACTACTAGTGGAATCATCAATAGTATTATTTCTGTTTGGATTGACTATAATTTTAACGGAGTTTATGAACCCACGGAATGGCAACAAATTGCAGTAAGTAATCCGCCAGGAAGTACATCCACGGTTCCTGTTACCATCCCAGGTACTTCTGGAACAGGACTAACGGGTATGCGTATACGTTCTCGTTTTAGTGGAAATCCAAACACATCTACAAGCGCATGTTTAACTTTTGGTTCTGGTGAAACAGAAGATTATTTAATTACTATAAATCCATTCACACCTCCTGCTTGTGCTGGTACACCGGGTCCATTTACGTCATTTGCGTCAGCGACTACCGCTTGTTCAGGTACCTTGATTAATTTATCGTTGAACCCAGCTGCAGCTTCCGTTTTCGGGGGATTAACTTTCCAATGGCAAAGCGGACCTTCCGCGATTGGTCCATGGACAAATATAACAGGGGCCACTAATAAAATATATAGTTTTAATGCCATACAAAGTGAATGGTATCGATGTGTCGTAATCTGTACAAATTCTGGAATAACGGCTAATTCAACTCCGGTTTCAATCACTATCCAACCCACTACTTGGCTTGGATTTACTAATGACTGGAATGATCCCACTAATTGGTGTGGTCGTGTACCAACTTTAGTGGATGATGCTTTAATTTCATTGGTCGCTTCTGGTAGACCCGCAGCATCATACTTTTTTCCTGTGGTAGCAGTAGGTGATACGATGTTATCTAAAAACTTAACAGTTGCTGCTACAGATTCTGTTACAGTATTAACGGATACTACTGTGACGATGAATATTGCACAAAGTATTCATAATAATGGTCGCATTTCTATTAATTCTTCGAGCGCAGATATTTATACTTTTGGAAGTTCTATTACTACTTCTGGATTGCTTCAGGCATTTAGAGGAGGATCAACACCTGATAATATTATGCAAGTAATTTATACGGTGTCTGAGTTGCAAGCAGCGGGAATGCTTCCTAATGATTTAATTGACTCTATTTATTTATCGTTTTATTTTAGAGGAAGTACAGCAGCCTATCAAAACTTTGCTATTTCATATGCTCAGCTTCCTGCTGCTCAAGACCAGTTCGTATCTAATGATCCTTTATTAGGAGTAACGCCGGTTTATTCAAATGCTGCTCTTATTATTGGTACTCCAACAAATGGAGTCTATACGGCCTATAATGCGACTTCTGGATTATTGAAACTTCCAACTACTAATTTTCGATGGGATGGTGTTAGCAATATTTTATTGCAAATCTGTTATGACATGACAGCAGGTACGCCTGGAGGAAATGATTTTATGTACTTGTCCACTACCGCACCTCGTAAATCCATGTTGTGGATTGGTTCTACGAATATGGCAACTAACGGTTGTAGTTTAACTTCATTGTCGCCAAATCTAATTTCAAATTTTGGTCAAGTTCCATCTACATTAAGACCGAATATTGGATTTAGGTTCCGCCGACCTCAAAAAGTGATGAATGGAACGATTGGTGCTGATTTAAATAATAATGTCGGTTCTAAATTCTGGTCGAGCTTTGCTAATTTAACCATAACAGGTAATCTAAATAATAGCTCAACGCTGTACTCAGATACTACAGTAGTTACTTTAAATGGTTTGTTTAATAATAACGGCATTACTGATTTTAGTTATGCTCCGTTATTTTCGAATAGAAAAACCATTCTAAATTTTGCGGGAACAGATTGGAATAATAATAATTCGTTCTTGTCTGGAAATTCTCTTGTTCGATTCAATGGTTCATTAGCACAAAATATTGGTGGTTCTATAAACACTACTTTTCATGAATTGCAAATAAGTAAAGGCGCAGCTGCTCAGTTTGTAAGGCTTTTACGAAGTATAGCTGTCAATGATACATTGACACTTACTCAAGGTCAATTGCGATTAAATTTAAATACCATTGATATAAATAATGGTTTGGCTTCTAGTGCAAGCACCGCAAGTCCAATTGGACCTATTACTCGAACTGCCGGATTTATCATAAGCGAGAACGCATTTTCATTAGTCAACTGGAAAAACATTGGAACTATTAATGGGCCACGAGTTGTACCATTTGGAAATGATACAATTGCAGCGCCGCTTTATATTCCCTTTACCATCCAACATTCTTCAGGTGATTTGGGCAATATTAGTATATCAACTTATAGCGCTCCGGCAAATATGCCTTGGCCTCCGGGAGTAACGCATATTAATAATGCAACCACTTCAGTTAACAATTCACCTGCAACTGTAGATCGCTTTTGGATGTTATCTAAAACGGGACCTAATCCGGTAGCTGATTTAATCTTTCGATTTACGCCAGCCGAACGTCCTGCAGGTATGAGCAGTATCCTTCAAGGTCGTGCCCAACCTTGGAGAAGTCAAGCACAAGGTGGAGGCGTTATTAATGCTTGGATACGACTGCAAATTCCATCAACAACATTCACGTATGTTCAAAATTACGGACAAGTCGCTGCAGTTTATGATTCAGTACGTGTGGGCGGTTTTAATTGGCCTATACTTCCTGCTCAAGGTGCTCCGTATTTTGCAAACGCAGGACCTTTAGGGAATAGTAATCCTTGGGCAATTTCGATCAGTAACCAGCCACTTCCTGTTGAATTGATTGCCTTTGATGCAAAGAGAATTGAAGATAAAGTGAAGCTGACCTGGTCCACACTCTCCGAAGAATCATCTGACTATTATTTTGTAGAACGAACGTTGGATTTTAATGAGCATCTACAAGTTGCAAAAGTTACGGCTGCTGGAAATAGCAATCAACTGTTGAGCTATGAAGGGTGGGATCATTCTCCAAAGGACGGTATTAATTATTATCGTCTTTCTCAAGTGGATTTTGATGGAACTGTGAATGTAATTTCAGATTATATCCCCGTCCGTTTTGGAAAGGATTTGAAATTTGAAATTCTGTATTTATTGAATGAGCCTTCATCATCACTGGTTTTCGATTATAATTCGAATGAACCCCTTCAGCTTTCAATATTTGATTTAGCAGGACGACTAATTCAAACAACATCTTCAATTCCTGCTCAAATTGGTATGAATGTATTGCCTGTTGATTTTAATTTCCTCGCTGCTGGTTTATACACAATTCAATTACGAAATTCCGATAGCGCCAGAAGTTATCGTTTTGTAAAACAATAGGTTGATTTAAGAATTAATGCCCCTGTATGAACCAATCATAGAGGGGCATTTCTATTAATTTTAGTTTATATTACCAAACTTATTCTGACTACATTTGTTATTCCAAACAAAACAATCAAAACAACCAACTTAATTACTATGAAAAGATTATTATCACTACTCCTGCTCCTTAGTATTGGTCAAAATGGATTTAGTGCAAATCAAAGCCTTTGGAAAGAGGCTTCTCACTCTGAATTATCTACTTTAAATGAGGCAACGATTCGTACAAAAAATTCTTTGCATTATAAATTAGATATCTCTACGTTCACCAAATTATTATGTACTTCTCCAGATGAAACATCTTCCATGCCTGGAACTATTGTTGAAGTTCCTTTTCCAGATGGAACGTTTAAAAGTTATCGAATTAAAGCAACACCAATCATTCCGCAAGCTTTGCAAAATAAGTATCCTGGAATTAAAACTTGGTCGGGACAAGGAGTTGAAGATCGTTCTTCGGTAATTTATTTAGATGTTACGATGTGGGGATTTCATGGGATGATTTTTTCTGAGCAAGGCACTGTATATATCGATCCATTTAATGCTTCGACCAATGAATTTTATAAAGTTTATTGGAAATCAGACGCACTTAGCTCCAGTCAAATCGCAGCTTGTGGATTTGATCCAAGCACAACCGAAAATCAAATTAATGCTGCTGAAATTAGAACACATGTTCAGCAAAATGGCTCTTCTAATAATGTAGCACGTAGCGCGGGAAATACGTTGAGAACTTATAGTACAGCAATAGCGTGTACAGGAGAATATTCTAGTTTTCATGGCGGTACTATTCCTGGTGTTTTATCTGCAATTGTAACAAGTTTGAATAGGGTGACAGGAGTGTATGAACAAGAAGTTGCAGTACGATTTGAGTTGGTTCCAAATAATGATACATTAATTTTTTTAAATTCTGCAACAGATCCGTATGACAACTTTAACGGTGGCACTATGTTAGGTCAAAATCAAGCAACAGTTGCGGCTCGTATCGGAAATATCAATTATGATATCGGCCATGTATTCAGTACGGGTGGTGGAGGAATTGCTGGTTTGGGTGTAATCTGTAGTGCATCGTCAAAAGCTCGCGGAGTAACAGGATTGCCTTCACCCATCAACGATCCTTTCAATATTGATTATGTAGCTCATGAAATGGGACATCAGTTTGGAGGAAATCATACTTTTAATAGTAATACAGGTGGTTGTTCAGGAAACGGAAATTTTTCTACTGCATTTGAACCTGGTAGCGGCACTACGATTATGGCTTACGCTGGTTTATGTGCATCACATAACACACAAAATTTTAGTGATGCATTTTTTCATACGGCAAGTTTTGATGAAATTCTTGACTATACTACTTTGTCAGTAGGATCAACATGTCCAGTTTCAACAGCTACAGGAAATAATGCTCCCGTAATTACTTCAATAGGAGGCGACCATGCTATACCCTATCAAACTCCATTTTTGTTAGAAGGGGTCGCGAATGATCCTGATGGTGATCCTATCAAATACAGCTGGGAGCAATATGATTTAGGTCCTGCTGGCGCCCCAAGTGCGCCAAGTGGAAATGCACCTCTTTTCCGTTCCATTATCCCAACTACTTCTCCTATTCGTTATTTTCCTAAACTTTCAGCTATTGTAAGTGGAGCAACTTCTATAGGTGAACGTTTGCCAACGTATGCGCGCGATTTACAGTTTCGTTTAACAGTTCGTGATAATAAACTTGGCGGTGGTGGCGTAACCTATGAAGAGGTATTGGTTACATTGAATGTTATTAATACGGGTGCACCATTTGCCGTAACTGCTCCTAATACTAATGTAACTTGGGTGGGTAGTACTCAAGAAAATGTGACGTGGAATGTTGTCGGAACGGATTTGGCTCCCATCAGTGCAACCAATGTGGATATTTTCTTATCGACAGACGGAGGATTTACGTATCCTACAACATTGGCCACAGGTGTACCAAATACAGGTGTAGCAACGGTAACCGTTCCGAGTATTAATAATACCACAGCTCGTGTGATGGTACGAGGTGCAGGAAATGTTTTCTTCGATATTTCAAATACCAACTTTACCATCACGAATACACAGTCGTTAACTGAAAATACATTGAGTGATGTTGTTCGCTTTTATCCAAATCCTTCTGCTGGATTGTTTAATCTAAGCATTGCAGGTGAATATAGAGGTGATGTTCTTGTTACCATTGCAGATATGACCGGTAAAATTGTGGATGTGAAATCCATGAATAAAAATGGAAGTGGGATGGTTGCCTTATTGGATCTAAGTTCACTTCCAAAAGGTGTTTATACAGGTACTATTTCTACTTCAGAAGGAGTTAAAACAGAGAAGTTGGTAATTACTAATTGATATTTAAATTCTATAAACCGAGTGTTGTTTTACCGCAGCACTCGGTTTTTTTGTGGATTTATTTTGAAAAAATTTCGATTTATCAAGAAATGATAGTTTGCTTATTGTAAATTTGTATCATTCATGAAGAAGTTGCGCAAAATATTTTACGGAGTCATTGTATTAATTCTCGTTGGAATCGTTGCCATTTTAGTTTATTTGGCATCACAAAAGCCACATTATAGCGGAAGTATCAAAATGCAAGGTCTCGCCAATAAAGTGGAGGTGATTTATGACTTTTATGGCGTCCCTCATATTTATGCTGAAAGTGAGGAAGATGCTTATTTTGCTCTTGGATTTGTACATGCTCAGGATCGTCTTTTTCAAATGGAAATGACGAAGCGTGTTGCCTCTGGACAACTTTCAGAGATTTTAGGAGCAGATTTTATTAAAGTAGATGCTTTTTTTAAAACATTGGGTTTTGATGAGCATGCCGAAGATGCAGCTAAAAAGTTTATGTCGAGTGATTCGCTTCCTTACCAAAAAGCAGCAAATGCCTATTTGAAAGGAGTGAATCAATTTATTGTTACAGGCAGCACTCCTGTTGAGTTTGTCATGCTCGGAATTGATAAAAAGGAATTTACGATTAAAGACATGTATCTAGCTACAGAGTACATGGCGTTTAATTTCGCTATGGCTTTTCGTACCGATCCCATCATGACTTTTATTGAGCGGAAATTGGGCGCATCTTATTTTAGAGATATTGTCACTTCACACAAGGATAGTTCATTGGCCATCCCCACTATTTCTTTTAATTCCGATTCTTCTAGAATGCCTATCGATTCTATTCGTAATAATAAAGTGAGTGCATTCAATACAGTGAATAGTATTCTCGATAAAGTTCCCATCTCCCCATTTACGGGCAGTAATGCATGGATAGTGGCACCTAAAAAATCACAGTCGGGAAAAGTATTGTTTGGAAATGATACGCATATCGGATTTTCTCAACCTTCCGTTTGGTACGAAGCACATTTGGAATATCCTGGATTTAGTTTTTATGGAAATTTCTTAGCTGGTTTTCCTTTTGCAGCTATCGGACATACACGTGAAATGGTTTGGGGATTAACCATGCTGGAGAATGATGATCTGGATTTTTATTCAGAGCGATTGAAACCTGGTGACTCAACGATGTATTGGTCGGATGGAAAGTGGAAGCAACTCAGTAAAGTGAATAAAGTCATTAAGGTAAAGGACGAGGAAGATGTTAATCTAACGGTGAGGAGTAGCCGTCACGGACCTTTAATGGATGATGTGATGCCTGAGTGGAAGCAAGTAACAACCAATGCGGTTTCTATCTGGTGGACACATTTGAAGTTTTCCAATAATTTGATGCAGGTGACGTATGAAATGAATCATGCTAAAAATCTTAATGAATTTCAGCATGGTGTTTCGCAATTGATCTCTCCTGGATTGAATGTAATGTATGGCGATCGTGAAGGGAATATTGCATGGTGGGCAGCGGGTCGATTAATGAAACGCGCTGCTTCTGTAAATCCTGTTCTGTTGTTAGATGGATCGAAGTATAGTTTAGATCCTTCTGGATATTTAGATTTCTCCATGAATCCCCAATCTGTGAATCCTCCTTCGGGTTTTGTGTACAGTGCCAATAATCAACCCGACACCATGCCCGGTCAGGATTTTTATCCAGGTTATTATACGCCTGACGATAGAGCCATTCGTATTAATAAATTGTTTGAAGAGAAAAATATTTTTTCATTGGAAGATTTGCAACGGATCAGCATCGATGTTCGTTCACTCACTACGCCAAAAGTAGCGACCGTAATTCTCAATTCTATTCGTACCGAGGTGAAGCAGAAAAGTGCGGCACATACCAATTCCTCCAAAGTTTTGTTGATGTGGGATGGTGAGCACCAGTTGCGCAATCAAGCGCCCACCATTTATTATAAGTTGCTGTACTATGTATTGCAAATGGCCATGGAAGATGAGTTGGGTGCAGAGAATTTTAAATTATTAATATCAACGCATGCATTAAAGAATAGCATCTTGTCATTTGTTGAAAATGATTCATCCGTTTGGTGGAACGATGTGAATACACGCGATGTCAAAGAATCGCGCAATATTATTTTTGAAAAAGCATTTGATAAAACCGTTACCGATCTCGTTAAACAGTTAGGAAGTAATACCGACTCGTGGGAATGGGGGCGTGTGCATATGTTAGAGCATAAGCATCCCATCGGCATGAAGAAGCCATTTAATTTAATGTTTAATGTAGGACCGTTCCCTGTTCCAGGCGGACAAGAAGTCATCAATCAAATGGGATTTGATTTGAATCCCGATGGTGTTTACCGAGTGAAGTACGGACCTGCCATGCGCATTGTTTTAGACATGGCCGATGTAGAAGGCTCCAAAAGTGTGTTGCCCACAGGACAATCGGGAAATGTAATGAGCCGATATTACAATGATCAAAGTAGTTTATATAATTCAAATAAATTGCGCAAACAAAAAATGAATCGCGCCGAAATCGAATCCAATCGAAGTGGAAGGTTGATTTTGGAACCGAGTAAATAAAATTATTTTGAGTATTTATCTGAGAATATGGTAAGAAATAAACAATTTATTCTCGTTGTATTATGTCTTTTCTTTGGTATAAAAAGTAAAACTTTTGGTCAAGGCAAAAGCAGTCATTTTCTTTTAGGTTATGATACAGGATTGTTCGATACTAATGTCGTTTCAACTAAAGCCGATCTTTATTTTACCCAAAACAATTACACACTGACCCCTGCTAATTTCAAAATGCCTTTTCGTGCAGCGCAAGGAAATCTTTCGGATGAGAATGGAAATTTATTAATGGTAAGCACTGGGTGTTGGATTGCTGATGCCACAGGAGATACAATGCTTAACGGAGGAGGCTTAATTCCAAATGCATATACTAGTTCGAAGTGTAATACTTTTAGTGGTATTCCTTATACAAATACAGCCGTATTTGTTCCTGATCCTTCTGATTCAAATAAGATTTATTTACTGCATCAATCTGGCACAAGTTCTTCCAATTTTAAATCAAGTGGATTATATTATACTGTTGTTGACAAAACGCTTAACGGAGGGTTGGGTGGAGTGGTGTCCGGTCAAAAGAATCAGGTTGCATTGCAGGTTGGTTTGAACCCGGGCATTGCAGTATGTAAACATGCTAATGGAATAGATTGGTGGGTGCTGGTTTTTAAAGATAGTTCTGATATTGTTTATATTATGCAATTAAGTGCATCCGGCTTTTCATCTCCTATTCAACAAGCACTGGGAGTATCACCCCCAGTTTTTTTACTAGGCCAGATGAGTTTCTCTCCTGATGGGAATAAATTTGCTTACTCATATTACGATGGTACATTTGGAGCGGCAAATAATTACATTCGATTATTTGATTTTAATAGATGCAATGGTATGCTTTCTAATAAAACCGAAGTGGTTTATATAGAAAATGATGGCGGACTTGGTCTTTCTTTTTCAGCGGATTCAAAAAAATTATATGCAAGTACCTTTTTTAAAATAGTTCAACTTAATTTGGACACTACTAATATTGCTGCAAGTTTAGATACTGTTGCTGTTTATGATGGTTATGCTTATCCGTACCCAGGATTTGAAACTTCATTCTGGATGATGTATTTAGCTGCAAATGGAAAAATTTATATTACTTCCGGTAATGGTGTAATTGATATACATTATATAAATTATCCCGATAGCAATGGCATAGCATGTGATGTACAGCAACACGCTATTCGATTGCCCTGTTATGCTGCTCGCGGCAATGTTTACCATCCTAACTATTACTTAGGCTGCGATACTACTTTAGGTTGCCCTTGCCTTGTTACATCTAGTTTAAACGAAATTGGAAAACATGATTTCAGTATAAAATTATCTCCCAATCCAGGTAGTTCGGGTTTTGAAATTTTATACTTGCTTCCTCAAAATAAAAATGGAATCTTGAGTGTTTATGATTTGCAAGGTCGTTTGATGCACAAGCAATCCCTTCCTCAATGGTCAACCATGCAACATGTTCCAGCTTCAAATTGGGCTCCCGGCATTTATCAAGTACGTATCGAGAGTGAAGGGTATTCCAATACTAGTAAGTGGGTAAAGTATTAAAAAGCTTCTAGCTTTAGTTGTTTTTGTAAATTTATCCGCTGCGTTCGTTGCTTGCCGTAGCTAACGCTGCGCCTGCCTGCTGCAGGCAGGTTTAGACATCCCAATCAAATTAAAATTTCTATCATCTTCTCTGCCAAAATTCTTGCAATCTTTTCATTCGACTCATGCGTCCATCCTGCAATATGTGGAGAGAGTACTACTTGTTCCATGTTGCAAAGTTCTTGGAAGGGCGAGGGTAAATTATCTTTGTCGATGTGTTCGAAGCTGAGTGTTTCGTATTCGAGGACATCCAATGCAGCACCCAATATTTTTCCGCTTTTAAGTCCATCTACCAACGCTTGGGTATCTGCATTTTTTCCTCTTGCTGTGTTGATGAACCAAATGGGTTTTGCGAAACGTTGAATCCATGCTGAATTCACCAAGTACTTCGTTTCTGCAGTGAGTGGTATATGCAAACTCACTACATCACATGCACTAAAAATTTTTTGTTCGGTACATTGTTCAACATATGGAAATTCATTCGTGTCTATTTTGATGTAAGGATCTAATGCTAAAATTTTAACATCAAACCCACGCAATTTTTGTGCAAACGATTTGCCCATCTGCCCAAAACCGATAATGCCAACAGTTTTACCTGCTAATTCAACGCCTCTATTTTCTTCTCTTCTCCAAAATCCTTGTCGTACTTCTTTGTCGGCGCGCAAGAGGTTATTGAATAGCATCAACAACATTCCCAAGGCATGTTCTCCAACTGCAGTGCGATTTCCTTCGGGTGCATTAACACAAATGATATTTGCTTTTTGTGCAGCGATTAAATCAATGTTTTCCATTCCCGCTCCGGCTCGACCAATGCACTTAATGGTTGTTGCTTTTTCAATAAAATCAGCATCTAGAGCAAATCGACTTCGAATAGCGATGCCTTGATGATTGTGAATTTCATGGAGAACTTCTTCCTTGCTTAAATGATATCCTTCTCGAATGGAAATGCCAGCCCCTTCAATCGTCTTTATAAACTGAGGATGCAAGGTGTCGATAAGAAGAATGGATTTTGTCATGCATCAAGTATTACATCATTCTCAAAATTTAAAGCAAGGATCCTTTTAACAATGCTGCCGCAATACTAAAGTAAATGATGAGTCCAGTAACATCAACTAACGTTGCAATGAATGGTGCGGATGATGTTGCAGGATCGGCGCCTAAATGTTTTAAAAGTAATGGCATCATGGATCCCATCACCGAACCCCACAGCACAACAAGCATCAACGAAAACCCAATGGTAGAGCCAATCGCAAACCAATGTTCACCGTACATGCCCGTAAAGAAATTCCATGCGCCTACGCGAGCAAAACCTAAAACACCGAGAATTAATCCGAGCATGACGCCCATAATAATTTCACGCTTCATGATTCGCCACCAATCGTTAATTTTAATTTCACCTAAGGCAAGTGCACGAATAATCAACGTAGATGCTTGTGATCCGCTGTTCCCGCCGCTGGAAACAATCAGTGGAATAAATAAAGCAAGTACAACGGCTTTTGCAATTTCATGTTCAAAGAATCCCATTGCGGAGGCTGTGAAAAGTTCTCCAACAAAAAGGACAACCAACCAAGGAGCACGTTTGCGCAACATCTCCATAACGCCTACATCCATGTACGGATCTTCGAGCGCCTCTACCGCTCCCAATTTTTGAATATCTTCTGTATCTTCTTTCTTAGCAAGTTCTAAGATGTCATCGACGGTGATGATTCCTAACAGCAATCCTCCTGCATCCGTTACCGGCATCGCTACTCGAGTGGTATTCGAGAAAGCTCTTACTGCAACTTCTTCATCATCGGTTACGAGTAAGGAAGAAAAGGAACCATCCAAAATATCATGAATTAAAATATGATCTTCTGCTAATAATATTTCACCTAATCGAATATCATCAATGAGATATCCCGTATCATCAACAATATAAATCACATCTAACGTCTCACTTTTCTCTCCTACTTTTCGAATATGATCCAATGCTTCGCGCACGGTCCAATTACTTTTTACAGTCACATAATCAGGCGTCATCAAACGTCCGATGGAATCTTCTGGATATCCTAAAAGTGATAAAGCAACTCTTCTTTCTTTTTGCGTGAGAAGTGTAAGAAGTTTGTTGAGTTGATCGGTTTCTAATTGTTCAAGTAATGCGGTTCGATTATCCGCCGACATATCATTCAGAATTAACTGAAGTTGACGATTTCGCAAAACACCAATTAAAACTACCTGATCATTTAAATCTAATAATTCAAAAGTTTCATAAGCCTGTTCTCGATCAACAGCCGAAAAAATCATCGCTTGATCAGCAGGTTCAAGATCTTGAATAAGCATAGCAAGATCCTGAGGAGACCAGCCTTCTAAAAAAGCCTCCAACTTATCATGGTCTTTCAAATTCAAAAACCGTTCGATCTCTTGCTTTTCAACTTTAAATTCCATCTTGTATTTTCAAACTCGGATTCTAGATCTTTTGCTTCATCATCAAACCTGTCAAAGCCAATTAAAAACATTTTGTTTTTTCATGGAGGATGATAGACAACGAAACAAAAATTAAGATGTAATTATTATTTACTGATTGTATTCAGTGGGGCAAAAGTAGGCAATGCCATAGAGCGAAACAAGTTGGAGTGGGATCGCGAAGCTTCGCGAGGGAAATGGGAGTCCCGATAGCTATCGCATTAGCGTCAGGCTAATTTTTGGTTTTAACAATGTTTTGCAGAAATTTTAAGGGGCAAAAACCTATAATGTAGGGGCGCATTGCAATGCGCCCCTACAAGAATTCACCCCCCTTAATATTGCCCG
>JANOPQ010000035.1:0-4935 GCA_031421935.1 Bacteroidota bacterium
CCCTTTTTTGTTTTTTAATTTCTTATTTCAATTTTCAAATTGAATAGATAGCTGATACCAAATTTTTATCGACCTGTTTTGTTTTAACATTGAAGTGGAAGAGAAAAAATGATGTTTATATTACAATTAGAATTGTTTAGGGTATTGCTTACTATTTATTTTTCTTTACTTTTAACTTATAAATCAATTCGTATTTTGAATTAATGGATGAATAAGTGGTACTTTATTAAAATCCTTGTTATGAAAAAAAATTATATTGTATTATTATTTCTTTCGTTTTTTGCAAGCCACGCTACTCTCTTTGCCAAGGTAAACGGAAAGCCAATTTCGAAAGTTAAAATAGAATCAAAAGTAGCTACGAATTGTCCAATTACAACAGCACAAATCGATTTGAATATTAATCAAGTGAGAGCTCGTATTTTGAATGCAGGTGATTTGTGGTGGGATCCGTTCGGACAAACTTCATACTATGAAGTACCCAAAAAATCGGGAAGAAATTCTCTTTATTGCGGCGCGATTTGGATAGGTGGGTATGATCAAAATAATCAATTGTTAGTAGCAGCACAAACTTATCGACAAGCAGGAGCAAATGATTTCTGGGGAGGTCCCATTTCAAAAGATCCAAGTAATGGATCCACTTCGATTTCTGATCAGCGCTGCTTAGAATTTGATAAACTTTGGAATATTAAAAAATCAGATATTCAAAATTTTCTATTAGATGGAACTACAACTCCAGATATTGAAACATGGCCTGGCAATGGAAATGTTGCAAATGGCGAACTTCCAAACCTAGCTCCGTTTTTCGACGCAAATAATAACGGAATTTATAATTACACAGAGGGAGATTATCCCTATTTTAAATTAGATGATGATTATCCTGTTGATGCAATTTCTGGCGATCCAATTTGCAACGATTATCTTTTCGGTGATCAATGTGTGTGGTGGGTGTTTAATGATGTGGGTAACATTAAATCAGAAACCAACAGTCAACCCATCGGACTTGAAATTAGAGCGCAAGCTTTTGCTTTTGATACCGACGATGAGTTAGACTTTATGACTTTTTACAAGTATCAAATTATTAATCGTTCAAGCAGTGGCTTAGATTCTACTTATTTTGGAATTTGGACCGATTCTGACCTCGGAAATGCTTCTGATGATTACGTAGGCTGTGATGTAGGATTAGGACTTGGATTTACCTATAATGGAGATCCGGATGATGATGGCGGCGGCGGGTATGGATTGAATCCTCCTGCAGTGGGGATAGATTTTTTGCAAGGACCATTGGCTGATCCAAATGATAGCATTGATAATAACAAGGATGGTCGTATTGATGAATATGGAGAGGAAATTACAATGTCACATTTTGTTTATTATGAAGGTTCGAATAGTCCGGTAAATTCAGAGCCTGATAATGCAGATGATTACTACGGATATTTAAGAGGTCGTTGGAAAAATGAAGCGAACATTACATACGGTGGAGGTGGTTATTTTACAGGTCCTGGTGCAACTTCTGTCCCTTGTGATTATATGTTTCCCGGAAATTCGGATCCCCAATTTTATACACCTTGGACGATGGAAACAGCAAGTATTCAACCTTCCGATATGCGTTGGTTACAATCTGTTGGTGCATTCACATTGGCTCCCGGTGCTGTGAATTATATTTCTACTGGAGTAATATGGGCTCGTGCAAGTGTGGGTGGTCCTGCTGCATCCGTTGCGAAAATGAAGCGTGCGGATGTGTATGCACAGCAATTATTTAATCGTTGTTTTCAAACCATTGATGGTCCAAAAGCTCCGGATTTAGCAATACGAGAAATGGATCAACAAATTATTTTAAGTCTAGAGCATACTCGTAATGCGGAAATTGAAATGTTTAATTTGTTTGATAAAAGTACTCCGGGCGTACTTCCTGTTTACGATAATGGGTCGATTGTTTCTTATGATACGTTATCAGAAGATGATAGAAAATATAAATTCCAAGGTTACAGAATATATCAAGTGCTGAATCCTGATGTTACAGATTCGGATTTAAATGATGTATCAAAAGCAAAACTGATTGCACAAGTGGATTTAAATGATAGTATTAAGCAACTTATCAATTTTAAATACGAAGCTTTTCTCAATGCCTATGTTCCCGAGATGAAAGCCGATGAAGTAAATGAGGGAATCATACATAATTTTATGATTACACAAGATTTATTTTCGTTGAAACCCATTGTCAATTATAGACCTTATTATTTTATGGTGATTTCTTATGCAAGTAATAATTTTGGTGCGTTTAATCCATTCTCACCTAATTTAGCGACCTCGCAAGCTGAACCTTATTTACAAGGTAGAAAAAATGTAAAAGTGTATTCTGCCATTCCACATAAGCAAGTTGTGCATAATGGCGGAATGATGGCGAATGTAAAGTTTGGTGATGGATTTAAAATAAAAAGAATTGAAGGAACGGGTAACGGAGGAAATGTATTGGACCTTTCAGATGAATCCGTAAATGAAATTTTAAATAGTGTCGATCATCGTGCTGTAAATCCAGTTTACCAACCAGGCCGCGGACCTATACATGTTACTACCTATGATCCGCTTCGATTGAAAGGCGGTGGATTCCGTGTTCAATTTAATGGAGTGGAAACTACTTCACGTTATTTTATCAAGGATCATCCAAGTGGTAACTTAATTGATAGTAGTTTCTTTGAGATTGGAACAAAGTATGAACAGCTTGTCGAGAATAATAAATTAGCATTCACAATCTACAAAGTAAATGGTCAGGAGCCCGGAGATGGATCTGATAACAATGGTTTTTTAGAAGCTACAAAATCATACACCAACACATCTTCACCTTGGTTAGGTGGAGTTGCTGATGCAGATTTATCCGCTGAAAAGAATTGGATTCTTTCCGGTGAAGATGCAACTGACTTAGGTGATCCAAAGCAGATATATGAAACTATACTCGATGGTACTTGGGCTCCTTATAAAGTAGCAGCAAAGTTCGCTATAGGTTCCCCGAAGCTGAATACACCAGCTATGGAAGGTCTTTCCAGATGGACATACATCGCAAGTGTTGATGTAATTATAACGAGCGATAAGAATAAGTGGACACGCAGTGTGGTTGTAGAAACGGGAGAAGACTCGATGCCTAACTGGGGTGGAGCAAATAAGTTTGATAAACGTAAGCAAGCGTCAGTAGATAAAAATGGTAATGCTGGCGATGGAGTAATTTCTTCTGATCCAAATGATGCTGATTTTATTTCCGATCAAGGCATGGGCTGGTTCCCCGGTTACGCCATCAATATTGAAACAGGTGAACGATTAAATATCGTGTTCGGTGAAAATTCGTCTTTGGTAAATGAAAATAGTACCGATATGTTATGGAATCCAACATCGAACCAAGGATATGACACCAATGGTCGTTTAGCTTTCGGAGGAATGCATTACATCTACATCTTTAATAAAAATGGAATTAATCCAAATGATGTAACTATCTATGATCATGGTGTAAGTTTAAATTCATTGTTATCACTAAATTCGTTAGCGGGAAAACGTAACGCATTTAAGGATTGTATCTGGACAAGCTTACCATTATTAAATCCTGGCTATTCGGTATTAGAATCGGATGTGAAGATTCGTTTGCGGGTTGTAAAAGATTACAAAATATTCAATTCTATCGGAGCTACTGCAGTGAATAATAGCAACCCCTTGTATGAGTTCGAAGTTACACAATCGGAAGTAGCAAGCACTGGTCAAACTGAATTGGCAAAAAGTGCAATGGACTTGATTCGTGTTGTTCCCAATCCATACTATGCGTATTCGACTTATGAAAGAACGAGAGTAGATCAATCTGATAACCGAGTTCGTATTACAAATCTACCAAGTAAATGTACCGTTTCAATCTACACCATAAATGGAACTTTAGTACGTCAATTCAAACGTGATGTTCCTTCCGATGTGACCGATGGAGAAGCTGTAATTACTGGGAACGATTTTAATTTAGCCTCTACCTTGGATTGGGATTTGAAGAATGAAAACTACAAAATGGTCTCTAGCGGAGTTTATATTGTTCATGTTGACGCTGGAATGCTCGGTGAAAAAGTAGTAAAGTGGTTTGGGATCATGAGAGATGGGAATTGAAACTTAGTTTCATTTTGATAAGAATTATTAACTTTAACAAAATTTAATTTCATTATGGCTTCCATCTTCTCAAAAATTATTGCGGGCGAAATTCCTTCTCATAAAATTGCAGAGAATGAAAATTTTATTGCTTTTTTGGATGTGATGCCTTTAGTGGAAGGTCATGTGTTGGTAGTTCCTAAAAAGGAAGTAGATTATATTTTTGATATGTCTCCTTCAGAGTTTAAAGACCTTTGGGCCTTTGCTCAAACGATTGCACCGGCTATCGAAAAAGCAATTCCATGTAAGCGGATAGGCATCGCCGTTATCGGATTGGAAGTGCCGCATGCACATATTCATCTCGTGCCGTTGAATAGAGTAGGGGATATTAATTTTTCACAACCCAAAATGACAGTTTCGAAGGAGCAATTAGAAGCTACAGCTAAGAAAATTGTTGATGCATTAAATTAGTAATTCAAATAAAGCTTTGTCAATTTAAACCTGCCTGCCGGCAGGCAGGCGCAACGGTCGCTGCGGTTAAGCAACGTTCGCTTAGGTAATTTTATAAACTTATTAATTTATCATTTGCCTATTTACCCACTTACCAATTTGCCAATTTATTTCGTTCTTTCCGGATTGTCACTCACAAACGCATCCCATCCTGAATAATTTCGGTTGCCTTTTTTAATAGGACTTGAATTTTTAATGGATGAATCACTTGCTATGATCTTTTTTCCAGTTTGAAAATGATGGCATAATGCAACACCTAGTGCATCGGTTGCATCCAATAATTTGGGTTGCTCTTCAAATTTTAAAAGTCGTTGTAGC
>JANOPQ010000036.1:0-48917 GCA_031421935.1 Bacteroidota bacterium
GTTAAAATTGGATATCATCCAATTTTATCGATGGCGGGGTTGTTAAGGATGTGGATTTCCATAACGTCGCCATAAATGGCGACGTTAAATGTAGCAGAGAAATTTGTGAAGTGGTAAGTTCTTTCTTTAATGATAATTTGAGATTAATTTTAACAAAAAAGAAGCCCTCCGAATTTCGAAGGGCTTTATCTAATCTAACCTAAATAAATCAATTAATATTATGATACTAATTGCGAATCATCTTTTATCGCTTTGTTGTTTTTGAAGAGGAAGTTGTTGTTTTTATCCAAGTCGATTTTTATTTCATCTTCTTTAGATATCGCTCCCGATAATATTTGCTTACTCAACTCATTCATGATTCGTTTTTGTAATACTCGCTTTAAAGGTCTTGCGCCAAATTGTGGATCATATCCTAGTTGTGCTAACCAATCAATAGCTGGTTGACTTATCTTAATTTTAATATCATTTGCAGCCAACATTTTCACCAAGGAGTTGAATTGAATTTCTACAATCTCTTTAATCTCATCTCTGGTTAACGGATTAAACATGATGATTTCGTCAATACGATTTAAGAATTCTGGTCGAATGGTTTTCTTGAGCAGGTCAAATACTTCGAGTTTGGTTTTTGCTAGTATTTCTTCTTTGTTGTCATCGTTGATTTGTTCTGTGTTTTCTTGAATCAATGAGGCACCAATATTGGAAGTCATGATGATGATGGTGTTTTTGAAATTAGCCGTGCGTCCTTTGTTATCCGTTAATCGTCCATCATCTAATACTTGCAACAAAATGTTGAATACATCGGGATGTGCTTTTTCAATTTCATCTAACAGCACAACAGAATAAGGTCTTCTTCTAACAGCTTCGGTTAATTGACCGCCTTCATCATAACCAACATATCCCGGAGGAGCTCCGATGAGTCGGCTTACGCTGTGTCGCTCTTGGAATTCACTCATGTCGATTCTCGTTAATGCATGCTCGTCGTTAAAGAGGAACTCAGCCAATGCTTTTGCTAATTCAGTTTTTCCGACACCTGTTGTGCCTAGAAAGATGAAGGATCCAATTGGACGTTTCATGTCTTGTAGTCCTGCTCTGCTTCTTCGAACGGCATCGGAGAGTGCTTCAATGGCATCACCTTGTCCAACGACTCTTTTGTGTAGTTCTTCTTCTAAGTTCAATAGTTTTTCTCTTTCACTTTGAAGCATTCGTTGAACTGGAATACCTGTCCATCGAGCTACTACCTCTGCAATATCTTCGCTATCCACTTCCTCTTTAATCATCGCTTTATTATGTTGGGCTTCCAACAACTTGCTTTGATTTTCTATTAAAAGAGCTTCTGCATTTTTAATTTTTCCATAACGAATTTCGGCAACTCGTCCGTAGTCACCGGTTCTTTCCGCTTGATCGGCTTCTAATTTTAGTTGCTCAATTTCTTCGCGAGTTTGCGTGATGGTGTTGATGATATTTTTTTCAGTTTCCCATCTCGCCTTAATAATATTTCTTTCCTCATTTAAGTTCGCTAAGGTTTCACCTAATTCAGTAAGTTTCTTTTTGTCTCCTTCACGTTTGATGGCTGCACGTTCAATTTCGAACTGCATAATCTTGCGTTGAATTTCATCCAATTCTTCGGGAACACTGTTCATTTCCATGCGCAATTTCGCTGCGGCTTCATCCATCAAATCGATGGCTTTATCCGGAAGGAAACGATCAGAAATGTAGCGGTCGCTTAATTCTACAGCAGAAATAATGGCTTCATCTTTAATTCTCACTTTGTGATGAGCTTCGTATTTTTCTTTCAGTCCACGAAGAATAGAAATTGCATCTTTCACATCGGGTTCTTCAATCATCACTTTTTGAAAACGACGTTCTAGGGCTTTATCTTTCTCAATGTACTTTTGATATTCATTCAATGTAGTTGCACCAATCGCTCTTAATTCTCCTCTTGCTAATGCCGGTTTTAAAATATTGGCAGCATCCATAGCGCCTTCTCCACCTCCAGCTCCAATCAACGTATGTATTTCATCAATGAACAAAACTATTTCTCCGTTGGAACTGATTACTTCTTTCACTACCGATTTTAATCGTTCTTCAAATTCTCCTTTGTATTTTGCGCCTGCAATCAATGCTCCCATATCTAAGGAGTAAATTACATTTGACTTTAAATTTTCAGGTACATCACCATTTATGATTCGATGTGCCAATCCTTCTGCGATGGCTGTTTTACCAACTCCAGGTTCACCAATGAGAATAGGATTGTTCTTGGTTCTGCGCGTGAGAATCTGAAGCACTCTTCTTATCTCTTCGTCACGACCAATAACGGGATCTAACTTTCCATCGCGAGCAAGTTGATTAAGATTGCGAGCGTATTTCTGCAACGAATTGTAAGTGTCTTCTGCCGTAGCTGAGGTAACTCGATCGCCTTTTCTTAACTCTTTGATCGCAATGCGTAAATCCGCTTCATTAACACCATATTGCTTTATTATTTTTGCAACCCGATCTTTACTGCTGATGAGTGCTAATAAAATATGTTCTATGGAAACGTATTCATCATTAAAATCTTTGATTAAGCTCATTGCTTTTTCAAAAACCGATTGAGTTGCATTTCCCAGATAAGGATTTCCACCGCTAACTTTGGGATAGCCATCCACCAACTCTTCTAATTCGGTTTTTAGTTGACCGATATTAACATTTAATTTTTTTAGTAGGAAAGGAATAACGTGTTCGTCATTTTGTATCATCGACAACAATAAATGTCCAGGCTCTATAGCTTGTTGCCCTTTACTGCTCGCTAAAGACTGAGCCTGCTGCACAATTTCTTGTGATTTTATAGTAAATTGGTTAAAATTCATATTTCTAATTTTTATTTGTTCTATCAAACAATGTCCCAATTGGTAAAACTATGATTTTATGCGACTTATTGTCATAAATAA
This sequence comes from Bacteroidota bacterium, assembly GCA_031421935.1. Classification (GTDB taxonomy): domain Bacteria; phylum Bacteroidota; class Bacteroidia; order AKYH767-A; family OLB10; genus JAJTFW01. Next base: position 2,928 of record JANOPQ010000036.1, read on the forward strand.
GATAGGTAAAGTGACAATAGGTAACATAAATCATAAATTAGGTGACATATCGACAATCCTTTACTTTTGTTCAATGAATAATTGGAAGAGAATCCCAATTTTAGTGCTAAATATGTTGAACCCGAATTGGAGTAGAAGTAGTAAGTTTTCATTTTTTATTGTTCGTGTTCTACGTGTGTTTTTGTTTTTATTTCTTTTTGCTAGTGAAAATTCTTTTTCGCAAAAGGCAGTTTGGTTAATTCCTAGTAACCCATCTACCTTAACTGATTTAAAGAGTAAAGTTGAAAAGGAAGGAATAGAGATCAGAAGCGAGAGTGAATGGTTGCATAGTATTTCCATCGAACTTCCTCCTAAATTTGATTTAAAGAGTTTTTGCGCGGAGAATTATTGTACCGCACAGCCAGTCTTGAAACTAAAGGGTGCATCCTTGTCGAAGATAAATTCTATGCATTTGGATTTGGCCATTGAGCAAATGAATGGAGAAGCATTTATTAGGGAAGGCTTAACGGGATTAGGAGTTAAGGTAGGGGTAACGGATGCTGGATTTATGTATTTAAATGATTCAAATCGCATGCGTGATTTATCGCATTTATGGAGCGGAAAACAAATTATAGCCACACATGATTTCGTAAATAACCTGGATACGATTGCTTATCATGAAACTTATTATACTCGAAGAAAATCGAAATACAAAGAGAGTAAATTTTGGCTGCTTCGTTTGCATAAAGAATTTAAATTAATTTATCATTCGCACGGCACTGAAGTATTAAGGATGATTGCAGCCATCGATTCGAGTAGGAAGCATCATACTGGGTTAGCTCCTAATGCTTCCTATTATTTAACTCGAACCGAAGATGGTGTGAAAGAATTTAAGGAAGAAGAGGATTATTACATTGCTGCTTTGGAATGGATGCATCAGCAGGGAGTTCGCGTAATTAATACATCGTTAGGTTACGGTAGAGGAAGAAAAATAAAAGGCAGTAATTATTCTCCTCAAGAGATGAATGGCACAAGTATGATTGCAAAAGCGGTAAAAATTGCATGTACAGAAAAAAACATGTTGGTGGTAGTAGCAGCCGGTAATGATGGTGATAAAAGAAAGTGGAAAGTTATTTCTACTCCTGCCGACGCAGAGGCTGCGCTCACAGTGGGATCTGTTTTAGGACGATTTCAAAAGATAGGGTATAGTGGAATTGGTCCCGAGTTTAACTCTTATTTAAAGCCTGATGTTTGTTCCTATTCGTATCAAGGAACTTCTTTGTCGGCGCCCGCAGTTTGTGGTTTTGCTGCTTGTTTGTTAGAAGCTAATCCATCTTTATCAGCAACCGACTTAAAGCAATTAATTGTACGTTCATCTCATCTATATCCATATGGAAATAATTTTATTGGTTATGGTGTTCCTTTGGCGAATCGTGCATTGCAATTATTAGATCATCCCGACTGGAAATTTACGAATACGAGGGAAGTTCATCTTAAGGAAAAATCATTTAAGTTAGACACCATAGATGTTTCCATTCCAACAGTAACTGTTTTTCATAAGAAAAACGATGTGCATGTTTTGAAACAAGAAGTTTTAGCAAGAAATAAAAAATCGAATAGTTTTATAATTTGTCCACCCAAGGAAGCCAAAAGAAGTACCGTTCAAGTTGGCTATTTTATCTATGAATTGTTTTGGGATTAGCATAAAAAAAGCTGCCTTACGGGGCAGCTTATTATTAGGGATTGGACGATTTTTAGAAGGTAATGGTGATCGTGCCTTTCTGCTCTAAAGGCATGGTGGTGCCTCCGTCAAACTTAGCACTTTCGGCAGCTTGCTTCCCTTTAGTTAGCAAATATTGACTGGTTGTAGTTGTTCCTTCCACTCCGGGATCAGCTTTCACCACATCGCCGTATTTGTTGATGGTAATCGCGACAACGACAATACCTTTTTCCATGGTTAGATTGTCAACCTTGGGCTGTTTGGTGATTTTTCTTCCCGGCATTAAAAAGGAAATCCCTTTTTGGCCAGATTGAGAGACACTGCTTCCTGCACCGGCTGCTCCATCAAATTCGATGGACTTAATTTGCCCGAGCTGAAAGGTAACCATACTGCCTTTATGAAAGAAAGTAACTGTATTATCCTCAATTTTTTGAAGCTCTCCATTCAGACGTTCGCCAGCTTTGGTGACAATTACATGTTGCGCCTGCAAGAAGAATGGGCTGGCGATAATTATGAGGGTTATAAAATGTTTTTTCAATTGATTCGTCATGTTTGGGTAACGCTTCAAAACTAAAGTTTATTATTATTGCTCAGAACAATAGAAAAGGAACTATTAACAGTCCTATGTTAATTTGTACTTTTGACTCGAAATTATGAAATTACTTCTCGGTTATTTAAAAGGTTATTGGAAATTAATCATTTTAGCGCTGGTTTTAGCTGCTATAAATCAGGTGTTTTCCTTATTAGATCCCTATATATTTAAACATGTTATCGACGATTATGTAACGCAATTTGAAAAACTGACCAGCGAACAGTTCATTCATGGGGTGAGTTGGTTGCTACTGGCGGCCGTTGGTGTAGCTTTTATAAGTCGGATTGCGAAGAATATTCAAGATTATTATGTAAATGTAATTACCCAGCGGATTGGTGCAAAAATTTATGCCGATGGAATCCAACATAGCCTCGAATTACCGTATGATGTGTTCGAAGATCAGCGAAGTGGTGAAACATTGGGAAAATTGCAAAAAGTGAGGACCGATGTAGAAAAATTGATTAGTGCATTCATTAATGTTTTATTTACTTCCTTGGTAGCTATTATTTTCGTTTCAGTATATGCTTTTACGGTTCATTGGCTGATTGCTCCCATTTATTTTGGAGTGATCCCTATTTTGGGATTTGTAAGTTCAAAGTTGAGTAAGAAGGTAAAAGTTATTCAAAAGGTAATTGTGGCAGAAACTACTGCCTTGGCGGGATCAACAACTGAGTCGCTACGAAATATTGAATTAGTGAAGAGTTTAGGATTGGCAAATCAAGAAATTACCCGACTCAATGCGAACACGGATAAAATTCTTCAATTAGAGCTAAAGAAAGTAAAATACATCCGTAGTTTAAGTTTTATTCAAGGGACATTGGTGAATCTTTTACGAACTGCCATTATGTTTGTGATGTTGTATTTGATTTTCACTCGACAAATTTCCATCGGAGAATTTTTCACGATGTTTATTTATTCGTTTTTTATTTTTGGCCCTCTGCAGGAAATTGGAAACATCATCAATATTTATAGAGAAGCAGAAGTCTCTCTCCAGAATTTTGAAGAAATTCTGGCCATTAAGCCTGAAGCAAAGCCTGCTCATCCCTCTGCTTTGGGCGCTATTCACGCTATTCAGCTAGATCAAGTTTCCTTTAAACATCAAACTGCAAGAGTAAATGCGGTCACGAATATTAATTTTAAAGTGAAAGCAGGGGAGACCATCGCTTTTGTGGGTCCAAGTGGTTCTGGTAAAACAACGTTAGTGAAATTACTCGTAGGATTATATAAACCACAAGAAGGAAATGTCTTTTATAATCAAATTCCATCTGAAAAAATTACGTTAGATGAATTGCGTTCACAAATTGGATTAGTGACTCAAGACACACAATTATTTTCGGGTACCATTCGTGAAAACTTGCAATTTGTTGCTCCTGGAGCTGATGATGAGGCTTGTTTGGATGTTTTGAATAAAGCAGCATTACAATCTTTGTTAAGTCGCGCTGATAGAGGATTGGATTCTGTTATTGGTGAAGGTGGAGTAAAAGTGTCGGGAGGAGAGAAGCAACGTTTGTCCATAGCACGCGCATTACTCCGAAATCCTTCGTTGTTGGTTTTTGATGAAGCCACATCAGCTTTGGATTCTTTAACAGAAGAAGAAATTAATGAAACAATACGCTCCATTTCTACCAATCGAAAACACATTACCATTTTAATTGCACATCGTTTATCAACGGTAATGCATGCAGATGTGATTTATGTGCTGGAGAAAGGGGAGGTCGTTGAATTAGGTAAACACGAAGATTTGTTAGCGCAAAAAGGATTGTATTATGCGATGTGGCGTCAACAAATTGGCGAAAGAAAAATTGAGCGCACGGTACAGCCGGTATCATGATGAATAAAGATGGATTTGATAAATGGATCTCAAGCCTAGCTCTCCGAATGGAGAAAGGTTTGCCAGGGAATGAAGCTCATATAAAAATGGCTCCGTTGAATCGCAAATCATTAAGTGATACTGAATTTTCTAATACTAGTTATCGTACCGCTGCCGTGCTTGCTTTGATTGTTCCTGATCCAATAAATTCTAATCCGCGAATTGTTCTAATTGAGCGAAGTGAAGGTCCTGTTTCTCATTCAGGGCAAATAAGTTTTCCGGGTGGGAAGCGTGAAGGTGATGAAGATTTATTAGCCACCGCATTGCGTGAAGCAAATGAGGAGTTGGGTATTCAAGCGAATCAAGTTTCATTATTAGGAGGCTTAACTTCGCTTTATATTCCACCAAGTAATTTCTTAGTGCATCCATTTTTAGGGTATATGAATGAAATTCCTGAATTTATTTTGAGTGTAGCCGAAGTGAAAAGAGTTTTATTGCTTCCAATATTATCATTTCTTGATCAAGAAAATATTTCTATTGAAATATTTAAGAGCTCAAATGGAACAGCCGTAGAAGCTCCAATCTATAGAATTGATGATGTCACCATTTGGGGAGCTACGGCTATGATGATTGCGGAAATTAGTTCGCTCATCAATTCTGAAATTTAATGAAACGCAAAAAGGGTGTCGCTTTAGACACCCCTTCTGCAAATTATTATATGTTTTTATACCAAATACAATTATATTTTAGTTCAAAGCTGCGACGTATTTTTTTGCCAAGACGATTTAAAAAAATCGTTGCATAGCCTTAGCCTACGGAACTATTTTTTTAAGAAGTATTGGTGAAAAAGGACTAGTAGATAGGACTAAAATATACTTGCATTTGGTATTATAGATTAGTTCCAGTCTTTTAATGTGCCTAAATTGCTCATTTGAACATTTAGAATTTCGTTAGTGGTGGCGTCAGTAATAAATGAGATGATTTTCCAGCTACTATTTGTACCTAGTTTATTTGGCATATCAATCTCATAACTTAATACTGCCGTGCTCCCGTTCGCAAGTGTTCCAGGGTTTACAGAATCTCCCATGTCGGCACTTAATACTTTGCGTACAACATTTTTGTGAGGGAAGGATATGATTGGATTTCCCATATTGAAGAAATTACTGGTAGGATTTCCATTGGACGAATTGGACTGAAAGTAATTTGATGAGCCATTGATGACAACATCTTCTACCAAATACGTAGATACTTTGTAAGTTCCAGTTGCCATACTTGTGAATCCTGAGTAAATATCAACATAAGCGACACCTTTGTTGATACTTGATCTCATCGCTAGACCGCAATTAGTGGTTTTTCCTAACATAGTATTTACTGAATTGCTGTATTTTGTCATAGATTGGTATCTATTTCCACTAAAACTATTTCTATCGATGGCTGCACATGGTAACGTAGTAGCCATCGGTGTAAATGCATTCATTAATCGATTGGTTTGTGATCCAGCCATCACATCCATGCTATGCAAGGAGGCATGGTAAATACGGTTAGGATTGCTTCTAACGATGGTATTGATTAAGTCGGCTGATTCCGGTGACATGCCATTAGAAGAGCTTGAAAACTCCTCAATCATCACTTTCTTGACGAATGTTGATGGGACCGGACCCACCACCTGAGAAGGAGATGTCTTTGATCCATTGTTAGGATTTGGGGCTGAGGAATCCTCCTTCTGACAAGAAGTGAAAAGGAATCCGGAAGCGATTGCATAAAGAAATATTTTTTTCATATTTATTGTTGGTTTGAATTATTTATGAAACAATGTTACTATGGTTTTAAAAGTGTATTCAGTCAAATTCGATTAAATCTTACAGTTTGCTTTCATGTTGATGTTGTATTAATTTATCAGGATGGGTTTTTATCACATACAAGGAATTGATTAAATAAAAAAGGCTTCCATTGTTGGAAGCCTTACTTAGTATTTTAGATTTATTCTAATCCCACGATTGTGTATTTCCTACTTTTACTTTTTGTACGTTCATGATTTCATGATCCGTAGTAGTGCTTCCTACCTTATTTATAAAACTCACTACGTATAAATCATTTGACTTGAATCCAGAAATGGATGTAGTATAAGTAAATATTTGTTTTCCATTCGTAGTGAGATTGCTGCCCGTGATGGGATCTCCTAATGGAGTTGACAATACTTTTCTTAATACATAATTGTGATTAAAGGCTAAAATGGGATCGCCATAGCCAAAGTAGGGATGACCGCTTGAACTATTGTAAGAGTTTCTTTGGTCGTACATCGATCCGGATCCAGAAATATTATCTTCCGTTAAATAAGTTGTTACCGTGTAATTGCCAGTTAGAGTTTGATTGAATCCGCAGTGTACAATAATAGTGGCAGTGCTTCCTGATATCGCACTTTCGATGGCTAATCCGCATTTGGCTGTTTTCGCTTTGGCTACATCAAAATTTGATTGCCATTGTGTTCTATTCAGAATAACCTGACCTATAGACGCGGTTCGGTTTACCATGGCGGATGGAAAGGTCATGGGATTTCCATTGCTATATGCATTGGTTAATGTAGTGTACTGTGCTATTTCCATTCCATCACTAAAATGTACGCAAACTGGAATTGCTTTAATGGAATTCGTAGTCGTAATGTTTGTAATTTTTACAAATCCATCTGTTGATTGAGGTTGTCCTGCGCCCGTATAGGTCTCTAATAAAACTTTTTGAGTAAATTGAGAAGGTACAGTGCCTAGTCCAGATCCACTGTTTCCGGTAGGAGCAGGTTCTGAAGTATCATCTTTTTTACAGCCTGTTAAGCTGATGGCTAATGCAAGAATTAAGAGTGCGTTTTTCATCGTTTTCTAGTATTGTAAATATACTTATTGCTAATTTTTAGTGTGAATGATAATTGAGTAAGTATTACATTTTACGTGAACATTGAATAATAGTTTTTGACGCCATCCGTTTTGTAAGGTTTTTAATTGTTTTTTATTGTTTTGACAAATCAGGTCTCATTATTTGGAAAGTCTAGAGATGATTTGATACTATTTTCTCCATATTTCAAGGTGAAAATGAGAATTGATAGTCTCCAACGTTGATATTGCTGACAGTTTCTTATTTTTACAGCTTGTAAGAAAACAAGTCTTGGATTCAAAAAAAACGTTCGTTGTTCGAGTATATGGATTTATTATAAATGATAATAATGAAATTTTAATTGCTGATGAATTTCATTATGATACATTTATGCGAAAGTTTCCGGGAGGAGGTTTGGAGCATGGAGAAGGTATAGTCGCTTGTTTACGGAGAGAGTTAAAGGAAGAGTTGGGATTTGATTTAACAATATTAGATCAGGTATTCATCACCCCAACATTTGTTACATCAGTATTTAATAAATCAGCACAAGTGATCGGTGTGTATTATCGAGTAAGCCCAATCGCGGAGATGCTGCCCCTTTATCGAGAAAATAGTTTGCCTCCAACTGAAAATGGAATGGAAAATTTTAAATGGATTTCAATGGATGCACTTTCAAAAAGTGATTTTACTTTTACAACGGATCAAGATGCATTTGAATATTTGTTATCGATAAAAAAGTAATCACCGAAATTTCAAAAGTTGAACACCCATGAATCCTTTTCGCTCAAAAAAATCATAAGCAACTGCGGCTTCTTTTCTTGTATGATATCCAGTCAAGGTGAGATGATAGGTTCTTTTACTTCCTAAGCCAAGTCCTACAATTAATACTTTTTCTACATCTTCATGTAAGTAAAGTTCGTTTGCAATATAGAGCATATGTATGATGTCTTTACTTCTCCAAAGTGATAGGGAATATCCTTCTAGTTCAGCAGGATTTCCTAGGCAATCAGTGACATCTTCGCATGAAAATAAACTATCGATTTCTTCATTTTTTTGAAGCAAGGTGAGTGTTTCTGTTTTTACAGAAGCTAATCCTTTGTTGTAACTTCCAATTCTTCGGGCTCCTGCTTCTGAAAGGTCTATAATGCGTGATTTTACAAAAGGACCGCGATCATTGATTTTGACAGTGATTATTAAATCGTTTTTTAAATTCGTGACACGAACAAATGTATTAAAGGGTAGCGTGCGATGCGCTGCGGTAAAGTCAGCATTGTGAAATATTTCGCCTGAAGCCGTCTTTCTTCCTTCAAATTCTCTACCGTAATAAGATGCTTTTCCGGTTTGTGTTTTTAAATGAATTTTATTTCCTGCACCTGTTAAAAGCAGTAGCACAAACACTAATTGAATCGTATTTAGGAGTAATCCTTTCATCCGTAGTACCAAATATAGTAAATGCTATTCATCTAATGGGTTTACGCTAATCGGTGATTAATAATTCCGGTTATTCTATCGTAGAGTTCGTTAGGTGAATGTATTCTCCATAACATTTCGTCTAATTCTCCTCCAAATACTAAGTAATAATCAATACAATTTTTATTGAATTCATCTTTAATATAGTCTCTAAAATTTAAGGCTACAATCCATCCTTCTTCAGTATCATCAAACCACTCTTGATAATAACAATCGTCCGATGCGTGGAAGTTTAAAACATTTTCTCCTATTAAAATATATTTATCGATTCCATGTTGTATCATGAGATCGATAAGATCTCGTTTTATGGTCATGATATCATTGTTGATCGCATCATTCCATTCGCCAATCATTTCAATAATGGCATACCCAACTTCATAATCAACAAATAATACTTTTACATAAAGGGTGGACGAACCAAAATCATCCCATTGAGGATGGATATAATAATTGTAGATGGTATTGGAATATTCGAATTCACTATACTCCCTTCCATAAAATGGTGAAAGCTCATCTTCTGCAGCGGTGTAGAGATGCGACCATGAATAGTAAGGTTCGATGTCTTGCATAATCGGATAATTACAAATGTAATTACGATTTGCTCAGAATAAAGGAAAACGATAGAAATTTATTACGGTTTATGTTCAATGGCTTTGCGAACGCTACCATGTTTTTTTAAAAGTTGTAAAGAATCATCTTCGCTGAGTCCAGTTGCTTCCATAACCATTTTTACACCACGATCAATGAGCTTGTTATTGCTTAATTGCATATCAATCATTCGATTTCCTTTAACTCTCCCGAACTTTATCATTAAAACGGTGGAAATCATATTTAAAACAAGTTTTTGTGCCGTGCCTGCTTTCATTCGGGTGCTTCCAGTTAAAAACTCAGGTCCGCAAATTATTTCAATAGGGTGTTTGGAAACCGCAGCGAGTGGACTTCCCTCATTGCAGGTAATGCATGCGGTTAAAATCTTTTTTTTATTGCATTCTTTTAAAGCATTGATAACATAAGGAGTAGTTCCTGAGGCTGCAATTCCAATTACGGTATCATTTTCAGTGAGGTTATGTTCATTTAAATCTTCCCAACCTTGTTCTGGATTGTCTTCAGCAAATTCTACTGCTTTGCGAATGGCAGAATCGCCTCCCGCAATGATGCCAATAAATAATCCATGGGGTACACCGAAGGTAGGAGGACATTCAGAAGCATCTACGATCCCTAGCCGACCACTTGTGCCTGCACCTAAGTAAAAAATCCTTCCTCCTTTTTGAAGTCGAGGTAAAATGTCTTCTACTAATTTTTCAATGGAACTAATTTTTTCTTCAACAGCAATGGCAACTCGCTTATCTTCATTATTAATGTTTGTCAGAATTTCTTCTACACTCATTTTTTCTAAATGATGGTAGATCGATTCTGATTCTGTAATTCGTATAAAATTCATGCTGAAATTAACGATTAATAAATAGCAGGAAATTGTTGTGGTGCGTATCGATGCATCATTCCGTAAATGACATCAAATACATCTTCTACATTTGGTTTTGAATAGTAATCTCCATCGGAGCCATATGCAGGTCGATGGTCTTTTGCAGAGATCGTTATTGGTTTTTGATCCAGAAAATGATAGCCACCTTGTACCTCTAGAATTTGTTGCATCATGTATGCTGTCGCACCGCCACTAACATCTTCATCTAGAAAAACTATTTTATTTGTTTTTTCCAAGGATGCTACAATTTGATGATCTAAATCAAACGGTAATAAAGTTTGGATATCGATTAGCTCAACACTAATACCAGCTTCTGATAATGATGTGATAGCATCTTGTGCAATTTTAACACAAGCTCCATAAGTGACAAGAGTTACATCTTTTCCCTCTTGTAATGTTTCTATTTTTCCTAATGGTATACGAAATTCTCCTAGATTAGAAGGCATTTTTTCTTTGTTTCTATACCCATTGAGTGGTTCAATCACGAGTGCTGGTTCATCACTTTCAAGAAGTGTATTATAAAACCCTGCTGCCTGAGTCATGTTTCTTGGAACCGCAACATGAATTCCTCGCATGGAGCCTAAAATAAATTGCATGGGTGAACCTGAATGCCACACGCCTTCTAAGCGATGTCCTCTAGTGGCAATGATCATAGGCGCTTTTTGTCCACCCTTAGTGCGGTAATGTAAACAAGCAAGATCATCCGTTAACACTTGAATAGCATACGCTAAATAATCTAAGTATTGAATTTCAGCGATCGGTCGAAAACCTCTCAACGCTAGTCCAATTCCTTGACCGATGATCGTCGCTTCACGAATGCCTGTATCAAATATTCGGTTCTCTCCATACTTTGCTTGTAGACCGGCGTAGGTTTGATTTACGCCTCCAATATTGCCAACATCCTCTCCAAAAATTACGACTTCATGCTTTTTACTCAATTGTACATCCCAATTGGCTTGTAATACTTCTCTTCCATCAACTAGAGGAGAATTGGAATCGTAAGCAACAGGAATCGGAGTGATTTGATGAATACTCCATTTACTTTGACTGTATAGATGCGAATCATAACGTTCGGTGTTCAGATTTCTGTAGTTCTGCAGCCAAATTAAAAGTTGATTTCTTTCCTCCGAATCTTCAGCTTTTACATAGCGTAAAACTTTTTTTATTGTCAATTCAATATCTTTTCTTTCGGGTTCAGATATTTGTTTGAGTTTATTTAAAGCAACTTCAATAAATACTTTATTAGGACTTGAGGACGCTAGTTTTTGAATTTGTACGGCAGCATCATCTAACTCTGCTTTTATTCCAGTCGAAAGATTTGCCCAAGCTTTTTTGCGTGCATCATTTGCTGCTTTTTTTGCAGCCGCTTCAATAGTATTTAATTCTTCTTCGATTGTTATTGCACTTTTCAATAACCATTCTCGAAATTTTTTAATGCAATCAAACTCATCTTCCCATGCTAATCTTTCCTTGCTCTTGTAACGTTCATGTGAACCACTGGTAGAGTGACCTTGAGGTTGAGTTACTTCTTGAATATGAAATAAAACTGGAATGTGTTGTTCTCTGCAAATTGCAATTCCTTTTTCGTAGGTGTCAATCAGGTCCGTGTAATCCCAGGCTTTAGCGGTAAGAATAACATATCCTTCTTTGTCATCAGTTCGTTCAAATCCTTTGAGGACTTCAGAAATACTTTGCTTCGTAGTTTGAAATTTTGCAGGTACAGAAATTCCGTATCCATCATCCCAAACACTGATAGCCATCGGAACTTGTAAAACTCCAGCAGCATTAATAGTTTCAAAAAATAGTCCTTCTGACGTTGATGCATCACCAATGGTTCCAAAGGCTACTTCATTTCCTGAAAGTGTAAATCCCGACATTTTGGATGATAAATCGGGACTTGATTTGTAAAGTTTTGATGCAAGTGCTAAGCCTAGTAAACGTGGCATTTGTCCGGCGGTTGGTGAAATATCTGCCGATGAGTTTTTGTGATTCATTAAGTTTTTCCACGACCCATCATCATTGAGCAATCGAGTAGAGTAATGCCCATTCATACATCTCCCTGCAGAAGAAGGGTCAGCGGTTACATCTGGATGAGCATAGAGCTGAGCAAAAAATTCTTCCATACTGAGAATATTCGCAGCAAACATAAAAGTTTGATCGCGATAATATCCTGAACGAAAGTCTCCATTTTTGAAAACTTTAGCCATAGCGATTTGTGCTAGCTCTTTTCCGTCTCCAAATATTCCAAATTTTGCTTTTCCAGTAAGTACTTCTTTTCTGCCAATTAAACTTGCTTGTCGACTTTCACAAACTATTTGATAATCGCTTAAGATGAGTTTTTTGAAATCATCAAATGATAAATCTTTAGTTGAAGTTTTATTCTGCATATTGATTCTTTTCGGTTAATAGTTTAAAGAATTTAATGAAAAGATATTTGCAAAATTACGAAAAGCGAGCTTAAAATGCGAATTTTATAGCTCGAATTGTTCAATTTGTCAACTGGTAATCAATTCTTTAAAATGCTTGTGAGATATGACTGAGTAAGAGGCAATAATTTTCAAGAAAGGCCACCCACTCGTAAATTCCTTAGAAGACATTAAATTTTGTGTATTTACTCGCTAGGATGTAAAATAGCTGAAGCTAAAATAGGGAATAGGAAGAGTTGATAATTACATCCGAAACAACGAAGATGGAAAATGCTAAGCTGGCAATACCATTTGTAGTAAAAAATGCTAAGTTAACTTTACTTAAATCGTCGTGTTTCACTAAACGATGTTGATACATCAGTAGAAATGAAAAGAAAGCCCATCCAACGAAATAGATGGCACCAAATCCTCCATTTACACCAGCAGATAAGATAAAAATTGATGATGCAATATGAAGGGATCTTGCTAAGGAAAGTGCTTTTTTCCCTCCAAAGTATTGTGGAATGGAGTGTAGGTTATGTTCTATGTCGAATTGTTCATCTTGCAAAGCATAAACGATATCAAATCCGCTAACCCAAGTGAGTACTGCCAATGAAAACAAGAGTGGTAAGTAGTCAAATTCACCACTCACCGCAATCCAAGCACCTAATGGAGCGAGTGATAAGCCTAACCCTAAAACAAAATGACAAAGTGCCGTGAATCGTTTTGTAAGGGAATAGCCAAGTACAATGGCAAGAGCCAGGAAGGATAGATAAAAACACAATTGATTAATAAACCATGTTGTAGTTACGAATGCAATGCAATTGAAGATTGTAAAAACCAAAGCCTCATTAGCTTTAATAATTCCTGATGGAATTTCTCTGATTTTTGTTCTTGCATTTTTTGCATCAATTTCTCGATCGGTCCATCGGTTGAAAGCCATAGCAGCTGATCGAGCGAAAACCATGCAAAGCAAAATTTTTATAGCGAGTGACCATTGAAATTCAAGATTGTATTGAACAAGAGCCAAGATGAATCCAATCACCGCAAAAGGTAAAGCGAAGATGGTATGCGAAAATTTTACAAGTGAGAGGTAGTGTTTTACTTTCTGGATCACTTGACAAAAGTAATCATTCGAATCAATACATGTGACGGTTATTAGCCACCAATTTTCATTATTCGACTACAATTGTTTGAGACGAAGGTTCTTGATTTTCAAAACGAACTAGTATTACATAAATCCCCTTTTGGATGGATTCTAATGGAATTCGTAATGAGGTGTCCTTAGATGTTACCATCTTACTGAAAACGATTTGTCCAAGTGTGTTGTATAGTTCAACTGCCTTAGCATTTAAATTTTCCCCAAATTGAATGGTGAAGTAATCATTTGCAGGATTTGGATAGATCAAGAAATTGTTATTTGCATTCTCCTTCACAGGTAAAGCATTGCATCCAATCATCATATTGAAAGCATCTACTTTCCCATGTCCCCAATTGTTGTTGGGTAAATTAGTTCCTGTGAAGTTATCAGTTTTAGAACAAAGTAATACGCGATTGCGAATATCTACCCAAGTAGCCATTGGATTTTTTTGTAGATATAAAGCAATAGCCCCAGCTACTGCAGGTGCAGCGGATGAAGTTCCTCCGTCACGAATATGCATTCCTCCTTGTGCCAACTTGAATGGTTGATTCGCTAAAAACCAGGCTGCACTGGAAAGTTTTAATGCCGCCATGGTAACTTCTCCTGTGGAAGTAATATCTGGCTTTGTACGACCATCTCGTGTTGGACCTCGACTCGAACTTGCTCCTAATGCACCTTCGGTAATAGCAAGTGTTTGTAAATTACCATTGACATCAATATAGTTATTTCTGCTTACATATTGTCCAACACAAAGTACAACATCACTGCATTGAAATGAGCTGCAAATATTTTGATTGAAGTCAGCAAGTTGATAATTCACTATGGCAGGATAAGAAATAGCACTCGGGAGCCCACTCGATACCAATTCAAAACTCCAGCTGTCAAACTTTCCAATTCCTTTACTCATGAGTCTAAAAAAGTAGGTAGTGGAATCTGGAATAATTACATAAGTCATGCTGTATCTATTTCCAATCAACTGTCCATACGTTTGGAAAATGGCTATTCGATTTCCAGAATAACTCCACAACGTATCCACTCCAAGAATTCCTAAATAATTAGAAATACTCTTCCATGATTTTTGTCCGCGGTCTTCAAAATAGGGAGTAGATTGATCAGCACCAAGCGTGAATTGTACGTTATTTAAGTCTGCGGTATCGGCCCAGAACTCAATAAAAATGGGATTGGCCGATGTTTTTTTAAACCATGTAAAACTGCTATCGTTGTTTAGTTGGTGTTGAATATGTAACGGATAATTTCCTGCATTTCCAGCTGCTGCAACTACCATTCTTCCATCCTTTGCTTGAATTAAATTATCAATGGCAATCGCTTGTAAATCTTTTCCATCATGTGATCCTAGGTAGGTGCCCGCGCTGATATTGATGACACAAGGTTTATTGAGAGAGTCGGCTTTATTAAAAATATAATTCACTGCATCTGCAATACTGCTTAACCACGTATCGTCTGCTTGATTAAAGTCCAATGAAACAGCAATGATATCAGCCTTGGGAGCAGCTCCTTTGAAAGCGATCATCGTGTCGCCATTCGCAACAGCAATTCCCGCAACATGAGTTCCATGTGCAGTTTGATCAAGGTGTGAATTTGCATTTCCAGCATCAATATCTCCCTTCGAGAATTCTTGTCCGTAATTATAGGGTTGAGGGGTATTGCCTGCATTGGCAAGTAAATGATCCCAAATCCAAAGTATTCTGGATTGTCCTAAGCTGTCTTTGAAATCAGGATGAGAAAAATCTATTCCGGTATCAATAATTCCAACAACGACATTAGTACCATCATAACCTTGAATGAGTGGAGTAACACCTTGATGAATTAAATCAATGCGATTATTGATGAGCATTTTGTCGTTCAATGCTTGCACTTGAATTCTTCCTTCTTCCATTCTTTCAATGGATTTTATTTCTTTCAATGTGCGCAATGATGCCACTGTAATGGAAGCACTACAAATATTTCCTGAATGAAATTTTACGTGGCCGTCCATTTTTTCAATTTCAGGAGCGATTTTAGAAAAATCACCTTTGATCAAAACGGATATTATTTTATTCGAATTATCCGATTGTGACATTAATTCCATCAATCGGAAACTTACCTTCGTTTGCTGCGAAAGTGCTGATTGTGTGATTAAACAGAGCAGGAGTAGGGATAGAAATCGCATGGTTTTTTATTTAGTAGTTTCACTTTTCATTTAACTCGGAAAGGGATACCTTTGCTTCCCTTCATCTAAACAGATAACGAAGGTATAAAGTTACATTAATCAACTACTTATATATGTCTGACGATCGCAAAATCATTTTCTCAATGGTAGGGGTGAGCAAAATATATCCCCCACAAAAACAAGTACTTAAGAACATTTACCTCAGCTTTTTCTATGGGGCCAAGATTGGAATTTTAGGTTTGAATGGATCCGGAAAGTCAAGTTTGCTCCGAATTATAGCTGGTTTAGATAAATCTTTTCAAGGTGATGTGGTTTTCTCCCCAGGCTATAATGTGGGGTATTTGCCGCAAGAACCAGAATTGGATGAGACTAAAACGGCCCGTGAAATTGTGATGGAAGGCGTGCAGCCTATTGTCGATATTTTGAAGGAGTATGATGACGTCAATAATAAATTAGGGGAACCGCTCGACGATGATGCCATGAATAAACTCATCGATCGCCAAGCTGTGTTGATGGATCAGATTGATGCAGCCAACGCTTGGGAATTGGATAATCGAATTGAAGTGGCGATGGATGCATTGCGTTGTGCCGATCCGGAAACACCAGTGAGTATTTTGTCAGGAGGTGAACGTCGACGTTTAGCGCTTTGCCGTTTGTTATTGCAAGAGCCAGAAATTTTATTGTTAGATGAGCCCACCAATCACTTGGATGCAGAGAGCGTAGAATGGCTGGAGCATCATTTGCAACAGTACAAAGGAACTGTAATTGCGGTAACGCATGACCGTTACTTCCTCGACAATGTAGCAGGATGGATTTTAGAGTTGGATCGTGGTGAAGGCATTCCATGGCAAGGCAATTATACCTCTTGGTTGGAGCAAAAGCAAAAGCGTTTAGGGCAAGAAGAGAAGACCGAGAGCAAACGACGTAAAACATTAGAGCGAGAGTTGGAGTGGGTGAGGATGTCGCCAAAAGCGCGTCATGCGAAGTCGAAAGCGCGTTTAGGAGCTTACGATAAAATGGTGAACGAAGAAACAAAAGAGAAAGAAGAAAAGCTGGAGATATTTATTCCACCTGGACCACGTTTGGGTACTAAAGTAATCGAATCAGAAAATTTGAATAAAGGATTTGGTGATCGTTTGCTCATTGAGAATTTAAATTTCTCATTGCCACAAGCTGGAATCGTTGGTATCATTGGACCCAATGGTGTAGGTAAAACCACTTTGTTCCGAATGATAATGGGTGCTGAAACTCCCGATAGTGGTACGATTGCTATTGGTGAAACGGTTCAGTTAGGATATGTTGATCAGAGTCATGATGACCTTGTTCCAGATAAAACAGTGTATGAAGTGATTTCCGGTGGCAATGAAACGATGATGATTGGTGGAAAATCGGTAAATGCACGTAGCTTTATTTCAAAGTTTAATTTTAATGGTGCTGATCAAGGAAAGAAAGTAGGTGTGCTTTCGGGTGGAGAAAGAAATCGCGTTCATTTAGCGATGACATTGAAGACGGGATCCAATGTGTTGTTGCTGGATGAGCCTACGAATGATATTGATTTAAATACGTTGCGTGCATTGGAAGAAGCATTGGAGAATTATGCAGGTTGTGCCGTAATAATTTCCCATGATCGATGGTTCCTCGATAGAGTATGTACGCATATTCTCGCTTTCGAAGGCGATTCGCAAGTTTATTTTTATGAAGGTGGATATACCGATTATGAAGAAGCGAAGAAAAAGCGTTTGGGGAATGTGGAACCAAAAAGATTTAGATATAAGAAACTTGTAAGTTAGAGGATATGGCACATATTAATGGTTTATATATTGATAATTTTAAGGGGTTCAGTAATTTCAAAATAGAGGGTCTTGGAAAATTCAACATTATTATTGGAGATAATAATGTTGGGAAGTCTTCATTGATGGAAGCTGCTATGGTTTCAGAGAATTTTGACGAATCATTACTTTCTTTATATCATATGGCGGGAATTAGAAGTGGTTTAAGTGATTTGAATTACGATATATTAAGTGATTATTACTCTTCTAAAACTCAGTCAAAAAAGTTTGAAATTGCTATTAATTATAATAATTTAGTTAAAGAGAGAATTAAATGTAAGCGTATTCATGTTGATGAGTTTAAAAACGATCGTGATTTGTTACAGCTTTATACTTATGAGTTAGCAATTAAAAATGTTTTGAGAAATGAAGTAAAAGATATTGATGAATTATTTTATGATGTTTATTATATAAATGATATTCCTAAATCATTAATTTCTAAATATACGAGACCTGGTGGGTATGTTCCATTTGTAAGTTCTGGATTTTATTATTCAAATGATTTAGTTGGGTACTATTCTAAGTTTATTTCACTTAAAAAAGAAAATGAAAAAGCGATAGTAGATTTGTTGTCCAGAATATTTGTTGATTTAGAAGCTATTAAAGTAGTTAGTGAAAGTGGAGTTTCTCGGTTGTTAGTTAATCTTAAATCATCTAGCACTCCTGTTCCAATGTCAATGTTTGGAGATGGGTTTGTTAAATTGTTTAGGATTATTATGGAATTATTCCAATGTAAAAATGGAAAATTAATGATTGATGAAATTGATTCTGGCATTTATCATAAAAAATACCCTGAATTTTGGAAAGCAATATTTCTAAATGTTAGAGAAAATAATAATCAGGTGTTTGCAACTACACATAGTAAAGAATGTTTAACCTCTTTGGTTAGTTTTGTTAAAGAAAATGAAGAATTTAGAGATTTTATTCGAATCTTGAATTTACGGATTAATAGGAATGGAAATCCTATGGCCGTTAGTTACAATTTCGAAGAATTCGAAAATTCAATCGATTTAGATAATGAAATAAGGTAAGTTTATGTTATGAGAATAGTAATTTGTGTAGAGGGCGATTCAGATAAAAAATTTATCGAAGACTTTGTGAATTATAATAAATTTGCATTGTTAACTCATGATATAGATTATATTATAAGTGGCGGTAAAAACTCTCTAGATTTAATTAAGAATAATTTAGTACAACCAGATCAAGAAGGATTTAATATTATTATTCAGGATTTAGATTTGGACATTGAAGATGAAAGAAGGAAGAAAGTTGACTTTGAATTAGATGGATTCAATTTTAAATTGTTTTTTATAAAGAGTGGTAACTTAAATTGTTTAGATGAATTATTGGAATCATCAGTTACCAATAGTTTAAATGAGTTTGACACTTGTTGGAATAATTTTAATGAATGTTTAAGTCCAATTGAATTTGTTGAAAACAAACTTGGGATGAAGGATAAATTGCATTTATATAAATTAATGTGTTTGTCAGTTGCGGAAAATAAGCAAAGAATGAAGTATATCGGTGACAAAAAAATTGATTATACGAGCAATCGTTTTTTTAACTTGGAACACGAGTGTTTTAATGAATTGAAAAGCTTTTTTGAAACTATTGAAAATTAGGATATATGAAACCATCCATCCCGAAAGGAACGCGCGATTTTACTCCTGAAGATATGTTGAAAAGGAATTTCCTTTTCGATACGATCAAGTCTTCCTTTCAACGCTTTGGATATCTTCCCTTGGAAACTCCTTCTATGGAGAATCTTTCTACGTTGATGGGTAAGTATGGGGAAGAAGGTGATAAGTTGATCTTTAAAATCTTGAATTCGGGAGATTTTTTGTCTGATGTGAGCGTGGATGAGCTTATGGTAAAGAATAGTAAGAAACTAACGGCATCTATATCCGAAAAAGCATTGCGTTACGATTTAACCGTTCCATTTGCTCGCTACGTGGTGATGCATCAAAATGAAATTGCCTTTCCATTTAAGCGCTATCAAATTCAGCCCGTATGGCGCGCCGATCGACCGCAGAAAGGTCGGTATCGTGAATTTTTTCAGTGCGATGCAGATGTGATTGGTACCAACTCGCTCTTATGTGAATTGGAATTATTGCAATTGATCGATGATGTGTTTGCTAAGTTGGGATTGAATGTGGTCGTGTTGATTAATAATCGCAAAATATTAAGCGGCATTGCAGAGGTGTTTAATGAATCTGAAAAGATCATTGACATAACCGTTGCGATCGACAAGCTTGATAAAATTGGTCCTGAGAAAGTAGCAGAAGAAATGCGCTCGAAAGGCGTTTCGGAAGTAGCGATTGATGGATTGAAACCATTGCTGATTTTTGAAGGAAGCGATCAAGATAAAATCAATTTGCTTAAGAAATTATTGAAGTCATCTGAAATAGGAATGCAAGGAATTACAGAATTGGAATCATTGTTGGGTTATGCTGCTCCATTTGAATTTAAAAATGTCGAGTATAAAATTGATATTACGTTAGCCCGTGGATTGAATTATTACACTGGTGCAATTTTCGAAGTTAAAACGAATGAACCAAATGCAACTTTCAATTCTAGTATTTGCGGTGGTGGACGTTATGATGATCTCACCGGTATTTTTGGGTTGCCAGGAATGTCAGGCGTTGGAATTTCATTTGGGGCCGATCGTATTTGTGATGTGTTGGAAGAATTGAATTTATTTCCAGCCAATGTAGAATCTTCTCTCGATTTGTTATTCATCAATTTTGGTGAAGATGATATTCCTTATTCATTACAATTGGTGGATAAAGTGAGAGCAGCTGGAATAAACGCTGAGATGTATCCCGATGCAGCTAAAATGAAAAAGCAATTTTCGTATGCCGATGCGCGTAAAATTCCATTTGTAGTCATGGCGGGATCAGAGGAACGCGCCGCATCTACTTTAATGTTAAAAGACATGAAGACGGGTGATCAACAAAAAATGGATTTGAATAGTTTGATTGAATTTATTAGAAATAGAAATTAAAATGAAACATATAATTTCATCTCACCATATTACTTTTGATACCATTGCAAATATATTAAAGCCTGGCGTCCAAATTGAATTGGGAGAGGAAGCAAAGGCGAGTATTCAAAAGTGTCGTGATTATTTGGACCAGAAAGTAGATGGGAGCAATCAGGCGCATTATGGTATCAACACCGGATTTGGTTCGCTCTATAATAAATCGATTTCGCAAAATGACCTCGGGCAACTTCAAGTAAATTTGATGATGTCGCATGCTTGTGGAATGGGTGATGAAGTTCCAGAAGAAATTGTTCGATTGATGATGTTCTTGAAAGTGCAAGGACTAAGTTATGGAAATAGCGGAGTACAAGTGGAAACGGTTCAACTGTTGATCGACTTTTTAAATTATGGAATTTATCCTATTGTTTATGAGCAAGGTTCATTGGGTGCGTCGGGTGATTTGTCACCGTTAGCTCATCTTTCTTTGCCATTAATAGGAATGGGTGAAGTGCGAGTGAAAGGTGAAAAACTACCAGGATCGCGTGCACTTGAAAATTTCGGACTTAAGCCCGTAACATTAAAATCGAAAGAAGGATTAGCGTTATTGAACGGTACTCAATTTATGAATGCATATGGATGCTGGTGTATTTTAAAAGCGCAGCAATTAGAGAAAGCGGCTGATTTAATTGGAGCACTTTCGTTGGATGCATTTGATGGTCGCATAGAGCCTTTCCATCATTTGATTCATCAGATACGTCCTCACGCAGGACAAATCAATACAGCCACACGATTTCGAATGATATTAAAGGGAAGCGAATTAATCGATCGATCTAAAACGCATGTACAGGATCCATATGCGTTTCGTTGTATTCCACAAGTACATGGAGCTTCTAAAGATGCGATTACTTATGTATCGCAAATATTTTTTACAGAGATCAATTCGGTTACCGATAACCCAACTGTTTTTCCTGATCAAGAATTAATTATTTCCGCAGGAAATTTTCATGGACAACCCTTAGCATTACCACTCGACTTCATGGCGATTGCTATTGCTGAATTGGGAAGTATTTCAGAAAGAAGAACGTATCAATTAATAAGTGGTTTGCGTGGATTGCCAAGTTTTTTAGTAGCAAATCCTGGACTCGATTCTGGATTTATGATTCCTCAATATACCGCTGCATCTATCGTAAGTCAAAGTAAACAACTTTGCACGCCTGCTTCTGTCGATTCAATCGTATCATCGAACGGACAAGAAGATCATGTGAGCATGGGAGCGAATGCAGCAACTAAGTTGTATAAAGTAATGTTGAATACGGAGCGTATCTTGGCTATTGAATTGATGAATGCAGCTCAAGCAATGGAATTTCGACGTCCTGCAAAAACTTCGAGTGTTCTTGAATCATTAATTGAAGCTTACCGGGGCGAAATCAAGTTTTTGGAGAAAGATCGAATCATGTATTCTGATATGCAACGAAGTGTTGAATTTATAAGAAGTTACCCCATTGAAAAAATAATTCATTAATATGAAAACATTAAAATTAATTGCAGTGCTAATTATATTGCTGAGCAATACGATTAGCTTTGGACAAAATGCTCGTCATGATCAATTGCAAAAGCGCGAGCAAAAGGTAGGTTTTTATGATAAGGATATCATGACCGGTGTGCAGCAGTACGAAGTGAAAAAAGTTGAAAAGCCAGCAAAACCCATCTTTAAATTCGACATCACTAAATTTGGATGGTATCCAAAATCTGTAGATGAATTTACTACATGGTGGAAAAATATTCCCATCTCTCAAGGAAATTCAAATACATGTTGGTCATACAGCACAACTTCTTTTTTTGAAACGGAAGTGTATCGTCAATCGAAACAAGTCGTAAAAATTTCAGAGATGTTCACCGCTTATTGGGAGACCGTTGAGAAAGCAAGAGAATTTGTTCGAACACGTGGTGAATCTAATTTCGACGAAGGTTCGGAAGGAAATGCTGTGGTAAGGATGTATCAAACGTATGGAACGGTTCCGGTGCAAGATTACACTGGATTATTGCCCGGCCAGATTTACCATAGCCATGATAAAATGTTTAAGGAGATGAAGGCTTATCTGCAAACAGTGAAAGCCACCAATGCTTGGAATGAAGACGAAGTAATTGCAACGATTAAGTCTATCCAAAATCATTATATGGGAGTTCCTCCATCAAAAGTGGTGGTAAATGGTAAGTCCATCACTCCTCAGCAATATGTATCGGATGTGTTGAAACTAAATATGTCGAATTATATTGACCTTACTTCACTCATGAATAAGCCTTACTGGAAAAAAGTAGAATACGAAGTGCCCGACAATTGGTGGCATGATAGTACTTATTACAATGTTCCTTTAGATGATTATATGTCGGCAATAAAATTTGCAGTGCGAAATGGATACACCATGATGATTGGTGGAGATGTGTCTGAATCTGGATTTGACCCTTGGAACCAACTGGCTGTTGTTCCATCTTATGATATTCCTTCCGAATACATCGATGAAAGTGCACGCTTGATTCGCTTTCTAAACGGAAGTACAACGGATGATCACGGAATGCATCTTGTCGGATTTTTAGAAAAGGATGGAAAAGATTGGTATTTAGTGAAAGATTCTGGTTCTGGCTCTAGAAATTGCGGACCCGATAGCAAGAACTTTGGATTTTATTTTATGCATGAAGACTATGTTAAATTAAAGATGATGGGCATCCTTGTTCATCGAGATGTGATCAAGGAATTGTTAAAGAAATTCAATTAGAAAATAAAAGAAAGGATGTCAGAAACGGCATCCTTTCTCTTTTATGCTAAAGTAAGAAGGAAATTACTTTTAATAAAAACTTTTTGTCTTTGATTTTGTTTCATTACTTTTATGGTTGATTCATAGGTGTAAATTAATAAAATGAAGTGGCCAAAATTTATTAGAGATTTATATTACCCAATACTAAAGAAGATGACAAAGCAAGATGTGATTTCTAATGAGCAAAATATTCAGCCCACCCAATCGATTTATTCTATTCCTGTAAAGGAAATAAATGGAACTATATCTACGCTTGAAAAATTTAAAGGAAAGAAAATTTTAATTGTAAATACTGCTTCTGAATGTGGTTACACCAATCAGTATGCCCAAATGGAAGAAGTATACCAGCATAAAAAAGATGAGTTGGTGATTGTTGCATTTCCTTCTAATGATTTTGGTGCACAAGAGCCAGACAGTGATGAGATGATTGGACAGTTTTGCGAAAAAAATTATCATATAACATTTCCATTATTTGCTAAGATTGAAATAAAGGGGGAGAACAAACATCCTTTGTATAAATGGTTGTCCGATTCCACTTTGAATGGTTGGAATGATCAGCAACCGTCATGGAATTTTTCTAAATACTTAGTAGATGAAAAGGGAGTTTTGCAACATTATTTTAATGCAGGAGTTGAGCCTAACCATCCATTGATTTTAGGAAAAGATGAATAAGATTATTGATGTTATTGGACTCACCAAATCATATGACGCTAATAAAGCAGTTGATGAATTAAACTTGAGTGTTTATGAAGGCGATGTTTTTGGTTTTTTAGGTCCGAATGGCGCCGGTAAAAGTACCACGATACGAATGATTCTTTCATTGATTCGTCCAGATAGTGGTCAAATAAAAATTTTCGGTAAGAATTTATTAGAGGATCGAATTTCAATTTTGAATCGAATCGGTTGCATTATCGAGAAACCCGATTTTTATAAATACCTCACCGCCCGAAAAAACTTAAAACTTTTAGCACATTACAACGGTGTAAATGCTTCAGATAAAAAGATTGATGAAGTGATTGAGTTAGTCGGTTTACAAGGACGCAGCGATGAATCCGTGAAAGGATACAGCCACGGGATGAAACAGCGTCTCGGCATTGCGCAAGCTCTCATTCATGATCCAGATTTAATTATTTTAGATGAACCTACAACAGGATTGGATCCTCAAGGAATTATCGATATTCGTAATCTGATTTTGTTTCTGAGTAAAGAAAAGGGAAAAACAATATTTTTATCTTCTCATATTTTATATGAAATTGAATTGGTGGCGAATCGCATGACTATTTTGAATAAAGGAAAGTTAGTGGTGCAAGGCGAAGTAAATACATTGCTAAATAGCGAAGATAGCATTGTTGAAATTCAGTTGGATCGATTGACCGATGCAAAGGATAAATTGAAGGAAAAATTTAATATTGATTCTTTAATTCTTGATGTGACATCCTCGCTTCAATGTAAAATGGATTCAAATGAAATTCCTAAAATGGTTTCTTTTTTAGTTGAAAATGGTTTTCAAATTCACCAAGTAACTACTCGTCGACATTTGGAAGATTTGTTTTTGAAATTAACATCGAAAGAAGTGGAAGTAGTTTAGTTTCTTTGAAAGTAAAACAGCCCGCAATTGTTATTGCAGGCTGTCCTCTTACTTTCAATTTAATTATTCTTTATCTAAAAACGGATAACGATAATCAGTAGCTGGAACGAACGTTTCTTTAATGGTTCTTGCAGAAACCCATCTTAGTAAATTAAACAATGATCCCGCCTTATCATTGGTTCCTGAAGCTCTTGATCCACCAAAAGGTTGTTGTCCTACAACAGCTCCCGTGCACTTATCATTGATGTAGAAATTGCCGGCCGCATGCACTAATTTTTTAGTAGCAAGTTGAATGGCGTAACGATCTTTTGAGATGATGGATCCCGTCAATGCATAAATTCCAGTCTTGTCAACTAATTCACATGTCTCCTCAAATTTTGCATCTTCATAAACATATATCGTTAATATCGGACCAAAAATCTCTTCACACATCGTGATGTAATCTGGCTTTTTAGCCAATAAAACGGTGGGAGCAATGAAATAACCTGTGCTCTTATCATAAGTTCCTCCTGCAATAATTTCTACGTCCTTGCTTTCTTTAGCGCGATCAATATATCCTGAAATTTTATCGAATGCTTTTTCGTCAATCACGGCATTAATGAAGTTTCCAAAGTCTTCCGTTGGACCCATCTTCATGCTTTTTAAATCACGAATCAATCCATCTTTAACTGCAGGCCACATGGAAGCAGGAATGTATGCACGTGAAGCAGCCGAACATTTTTGCCCTTGGTATTCGAAAGCTCCTCTACTCAAAGCTGTAATTACTTCGTCTGCGTTTGCTGTAGGATGAACAAGGATAAAATCTTTACCACCTGTTTCACCTACAATACGTGGATACGATTTGTATTTGTGAATATTGTTGCCAATCGATTTCCATACATCTTGAAACACACCCGTAGAACCAGTGAAATGTATACCAGCAAAATCAGGGTGACCGAAAATCACATCGCCTGTTGCTGCTCCAGGAACATAAATCAAATTAATTACACCTGCAGGTAAACCAGCTTCCATAAATACTTCCATCAATACTCTGGCAGAATAAATTTGTGTGAATGCAGGTTTCCAAACAACAGTATTTCCCATCAACGCTGCAGAAGTAGGAAGATTTCCTGAAATCGCAGTAAAGTTAAACGGCGTCAACGCAAAGATGAACCCTTCGAGCGGACGTTGCTCTAAACGATTATAAACTCCTTTTGAAGAGATGGGTTGTTGTGTGTAAATTTCTCTTGCATATTGTACATTGAAGCGTAAAAAATCGATCATCTCACAGGCAGCATCAATTTCTGCTTGATAGGCACTTTTGCTTTGAGCTAACATCGTAGCTGCATTTATTTTTGAACGGTATGGTCCAGCAAGTAGTTCTGCCGCTTTTAAAAATATCGAGGCACGTTGTTCCCATTCCATATCCGCCCACGCTGAACGTGCTGCTAAAGCGGCATCAATGGCCATAGTAACATGACTAGCATCTCCAATAGAATAGTTTCCTAATAAATGTTTGTGATCGTGCGGTGGACGTAACTCTCCCTTTTTTGTAGTATGAACCGCTTTTCCATTGATGTACATAGGAACATCAATCACCTCACTGCGCATTTTCTTAAGCGTATCTTGTAAATGTTTACGGTCGGCTGTGCCAGGAGCGTAACTTAAGATGGGTTCATTGATGGCAACAGGTACTTGGAAGATTGAATTTGACATTTTTATTTAATTTATTGATTCATGAAAATGGAATTGCAAAATTAGTCAATTCTCCCCTTTTTTTAAGTAACAAAGGTTGCAATTATACAACTTTAACTATTTCCTTGTCAGTGGTATATAATAGATAGCCAGTAAGATTTGAAATTCCTGTCGATTCAAGCAACCTGCAATACTCCTTCACTTGATGATGGTATTTTTCGTCCTGCTTTCCCGTTTTAAAATCAATAACGATTCCGGTGTCACCATTTATCAGCACTCGGTCTGGTCGATGTAGCATTCCCTGTTCATCGCATAAATCGCATTCGTTAACAATTTCGTAAGCAGATGACGTCCAGTTTTCATTTTCTAAAAGTGTCCAGATTGCATAGACTTGTTGAGTCACCGTTTCCGAAAATTTTCGGTATGCTTGATTTCCATTTTTAGAAAGTACTTCATTCACCATTTTTGGAATATCATCTTTGTGATAGACATACGAAATCGTTTCGTGTATTAAATTTCCAATGACGATTTCATCACTGGTAAAAGATGTTTTTAAAGGCGGTAGGTGAAGTTGAACGTTTTCACTTTTTGTGAAATCATTCATCGAAAAAGACAAGGGAGTATAAATGCTTGCACTTTTCGTTTTTGAATCTTCTGATTTTTTCGATTCGTTTTGGCCGATGCTGAATGTTTCAGTTTCTGGATCGGTAATGTGTTGACTCCATTCATCTCGAGATGAAATGGCATCTTTCAAGAGACTTCCAATTTCATTGTGCGCAGGTTTCTTAGGAGAAATAATAAATAATTTTTCTTCGGGTCGAGTGAAAGCCACATAAAGTAAGTTGATATTATCCAATGCCGTGTTTAATGATTCTTGATAATAATCTTCGCTAAAATAAGAATCATTGAGTGACTTTACAGCTTGTACAGGAATACTTCCGTGTTCTGCAAATTTCTCTTCGTTACTCTTCACCCATAAGATTGATTTGTTGTTGGGTGTATATTCCCAATCAAGAAACGGAATAATAACGATTGGAAATTCTAATCCTTTGGATCGATGAATGGAGATCATTCGAATCGCATCGCCTCCTTCATCTAAATTTACACTCCACTTTCGGGTGGGCTCATGTTCATCCCACCATTGAATAAATCCTGCAATAGTATTGTTAATAGTGCTTGAGAAATCTTTGATGAGATCGTTGAATTTTTGGATAAAGGGATCAGCTACTGAAAGCGAAAGTAACTCATGTATATGATGAACGACAATATCTAGAGGTAATGCAATAAGTTTTTCTCGTTGACTAATTAGATTCTTTTTAGCCCATGATGTTTTATTTTTATTATGTCGAACCGATTGAAATGGAAAATTGGCAGAAGACGAATTGGGCAGTGCATGCAGATCAATTTCCTCATGGAGTAGGGGCGAGTCGGGCTGCAATAAAAGACGCAAACTATTTAATAATAAATTTACTTTAGGATGAGTGGAAAGCAAGAGTGAATTGGTAGAAATAAAAGGATATTTCCCTTGATTAAATAAATAATCTGCAATTTCTTTTTCGTGTCGGTTGTTACGGAAAATTAAAGTGATGTCTTTTAGTTGATATCCTTTTACAAGTAGATCCTCAATAATGGCATCCATCTTACCGAGTGCTTTCGTCTTCCAATGTACAGGAACAGTATCGTCATCTTTTTTTGCTTTATCGGATTCGAAAAAATCAATTTGCAGATAACCTCCCTCTGCACCTTTTTCTCTTGATTTTTGAAAAACCTGATCCTGGTTATAGGCAAGTTGAAATATAGTTTCTTCAGGGTTGAATTTTGTACTTAGCAGTTGAGCTGCTAGAGGAAAAAAGGCATTGTTGAATTCGATGATATTTTTTTTGCTTCGGTAATTTGTATCGAGTATAATATTCTTTAAAGGGAATCCTGATTTCTTTAAATCTTTTTCTACACCTTCTAAAAGCAATTGCATATTTCCACCTCTCCAACGATAAATGGATTGCTTAGCATCTCCCACTAATATTACTTCATTGCCTGTAGAAAGTGAATTTATAACCAATGGTTTTAATATCTGCCATTGTTCTGATCCTGTATCTTGAAATTCATCAATAAGAAGATGCAAATAGGTATTCCCTGATTTTTCATAAATGAATGGTGCGTCTTGATCGGCTACCATCTTGCTAAGCATTCGTGTAGTATCCGATAAATGAAAAATTTGATTTTTCTCTCGGTATTCTTTAAGTTTTTCATCTAAAGCACCACTGATCCCCGATTGATAAATTAATTTCAATGCTTCGGAAACGGATAAGTATGCACGCTGATGTTCATAGATATAACTGACAGCTTGATCAAGCAAAGGATATATTTCTTCCGTTGCAATTGAAACTAATGATGCATTATTTTGTTCTGCTTTTGGAACTAACACAAGTGGATCCTCTAATGCTGATTGCGTGTAAGAATTGATTCCGGAGAATTCTTTATATCCACTTTTTCGATTGGCAATCTTTAGTAAATATCCTACAGGTCCTCTCGACTTATAATAAAATTTGTTAACGTCCAATTGATGCTTTGCTAAAACTTGAATTGCTTCTTGCCCTTTAGCATTCATGAATTTTTCAACTTCTTTCTTTTTGATGATCATCCATTGAATCAAATCAAGAAGTTGATTCATGTCGACAGAGGCTGCATGATCTCTTGCTGAAGTCGATTGCAAAAGCTCTTTCGTCATTTTTTCGAGATCTGTCTTTACATTCCAATTCTTGCCTTCATCAATACGATGTAGAAGAAGTTTTTCTAGCCAAGAAGTAATTTGTTCGTTCTTGCCTGCTTCGTCTAATAAGTTATTGGTTGTGTTTTTACAGATGTATTCAGTGTCGAGTTCAATATTGTATTTAAGAGGAAGTAAAAGTTCTCTTGCTAATGTCCGAGCTAAAACTTGAAAATAGCTATCAATAGTTGAAATGGCAAAGGAGGAATAATTATGTAAAATTTTAACTAGAACAGTTTGTGCATTCTCATAAATTTCTTTTTCGTTGAGTTTGGGAAGTTTTGCAAGTAAAACTTCAAGATGCATGGATTTTTCTCCATGCGCTAACAAATCAAGTTCCTTAATGATTCTTGTTTTAAGTTCTTCAGTTGCCTTGTTGGTAAACGTGATGGCTAAGATTCTTTGAAAGAGCCAAGGCTGACCAATTACTTTAATTAAAAATTGTTGTACGAGAGTAAATGTTTTTCCCGAGCCGGCTGAAGACTTATAAATGACCAATCCCATTCTGCCAAAATAAAACAGGTTTGCCAATAAAGCAAACCTGTTCTACTATTAGTTCGTTTTTTTATTAACGAATTCCAAAGCCTTCCATTTTGTAGGTGAGGCCAACTCCGAAGATTTGACGGAATTGAGTTCTAGGACCTGTTTTTTGTGTCCCATCTAATCGAGTTACGGGTACATCGGTACCATTTACACTCCTAAATAATGCAATTTGAGTGTTGTCATCATAAATTAGTTGTGTTCCGATGGAGACAGAAAGAATTGAATTTACTTTCATCGAGATCAAAACTTCCCAATTAACATCGACGTTCTGTGGATCTTCTTGATAATTACTGAATAAATCCAGTTTGGTCATGAAGTTTACATTTTTTACAATGTCTTTTTGGAAACGTGTGTTTAAATACGCTCCCACTTCCGCACGAAATTTTTCACCGGGATCAACTCCATAAGCGCCTTCATCGGAAAGGCGTTTGTCATTTACGATAATTCCTCGAGCTGTGATAGGAGAGAGGAAGAATGAAAAGTAATCAGTAGGCTTGTAATCCATACCCAAGGATAATAATGTAAATGCTGGCGCTGCAAACTTAGAAATGTAAAGAGAAGAATCTGTTCTCGGATAATTATACCCTTCCGCAAACTGAGATCTGAAATTAAAGAGTAGCGTGTAGTAAAATTTACTTTCACCAGATTGAATTCCAAGTTTGGAATTTAATTCTAATCGATCATCGTTTTTTCTTATTTTTTCATCTCCTTGTTTTACGATTCCATAACCCATGTCTAAAGTGTTATCCCAAGCTATTCGACCTTTTTTGTATTTCGCAAACAAGCTAACAATATTGTTAAGCGACATAGCATCTTGTCCACCAGCTGCCCAATTCATTAAACTTACTTGATTAAATGAAGAGGAGAATAATCCTCCTGTTCTCCAAACGGTATCTGCTTTAACTGTTGAATCACTCTGAGCATAGCTGATAGACACAAGTCCAACAATGAAAAATAGTAGTATTCCTATACGTTTCATATATTATTGTAATATTTTTTACTGAAATTATTTTTTAAGTAGGTCTCTGATTTCTCCAAGCAAAACTTCTTCTTTGGTTGGTGCCGGAGGTGCAGAAGGCGCTGCTTCTTCGTTCTTTTTTAATTTGTTCATCGCTTTAATTACCATGAACATAACAAAAGCCACCACCGTAAAATCAATTACTGTCGTGATAAATTGACCATATTCAATGTAAACTTCAGGTACAGTTGTTGAAACAATATTTCCAGCTGAGTCAATAACCTCCTTTGATCCATCTTGAATTTTATATTTTAAGTCTGAAAAATTTTGACCCCCAATAAGTTTTCCAACTATTGGCATCACCATGCCGTCTACGAAGGCTGTAGTTACTTTTCCGAATGCGCCTCCAACTACCACACCGATAGCGAAGTCGATTAGATTGCCTTTTACAGCGAATTCTTTAAATTCTTTGATAATACTCATTTTATTAGTTATTAGGTTTTGCGCAAATTTAATTCATAATTGATTACCAATCTAATTTGAAAATTGTGATTTCAAATGTTTGATTATTAGGTGTTTGTATGTAAATAATACAAACAAAAAAAGTCGAATATCAGAATATTCGACTTTGAACAAATGAAATTGTATTTGATTTTACTTTTCTGAAGATAAGTTTGAATTGGTCACAGAAGTAGGAATCATTTGCTCCGGTTTCAATCGAAATGCAATAACAGGTACCCAAATGGAATGAGCGTTGCTATTACTTAATGCTAAACGATAGTAAGTAACTCCTAGTAATGCTTCTTTGTCTTGAAGATTATATTCTTTCAGCGTGTTGGATTGACCCGCTGCTTTTACTCTTCCTACTTCTAAATAAGTTTTTGTGTCCGTGCTTTTCTCAATAATAAAGTCTTTAACACCAAATTCTTTTGCTGTATGCCAGTTTAGTTTTACAAATTGTCCTTCTAAATCTGCAGAGAAACTTATCAATTCCATGGGTGTTTTAGAGGATGCGTTTGTTTGGCGAATGACTAAATTGTCGAAGAATGGATAGGGTTTCCCTTCTCCGTTCATTTCATTTCCAATTGTAATATTTTCTGATTTATTCCAAGTGAGTTTGCTCTGTGCAGCTGCTTGGTTATTCCATACTACTATACGATCTACCAATAATTCTCCTTTTCCGGTGATAGGGGTATAAATAAAACGATAATTTCTATACTCCATATCTTCTGGAATTTCATAGGTCGTCGTTTCATTGATGGAATAGGATTTTCCGTTGGCCGCTGTAAGTTTGTATTTGATGGCAAGCTTTCCATCTTTCATACCAAAGTTGAAGTCTTTTCCTCTTGTATAAAAATTTCCGGATTTTTCAAATCTGCGGTAATCGATTGCAATATCAATTCCTTCTCCATCTAAAGCATCTATTTTTGGAAGTACTAAATTTAAATTTTTCATTCCGTTTCCAGCGCCAAGCCCAAGAGTGCTGTCCTTTCCGCCTGAAATACATTCAGCATGAACGCAAACATCAGTCGCATCAGGACCAATTTCTGAAACTAGACAGTTGCCTTCGTCCCATCCAAATCCAATAATAACTTCTCCGTTGTTAATGGGATCTTGTACCATTAATGGAATTGATGCATTTGAATTTGTCACGTCTACCGTATTTAATCCAATCCCAAAGTAGATGGCTAGGGTAAGTGCGGAAGTTCCTCCCGCTATTAGCAAGCCTTTCTGTAGTGTAGAAAGTTTAAGTTTATTACTTATTCGAAGTTTATAGCTCATCGGAATATTATTTTTTTACAATTTTCTTAGTTACTTTCTCTTTTCCATTGATGATTTGCAAAATGTAGTTTGCTGGAGGAAGATTTTTGTCATCCGTATAATTGAATGAGTTGTTTCCAAGATCATCGTTCTTGCTTGTCTCAAATACAACCTGTCCATTCATGTTAAAGATCATGATGGATGTTTCACCAGCTTGTGTTAAATTGTACTCAACATTGAATTGATCTGTGAAAGGATTGGGCCCGAAGAAGCGAACTTCCATTGCAGGGTCATCCGTAATGCTTGCCGTCCCTCTATTCACCGCTCTCAATGGAGAGTAAGAGAATTTTCCATCAAAGTCAGTTTGTTTTAATCGATAATATGAAATTCCTGTCAATGGTTGATTGTCCATTGTCTTATATCTTAAAATTTGAGAACTATTTCCAGCTCCATCAATTTCTTCAATCTTTTCAAAATTTTGACCGTCTTCTGATCTTTCAATGCTAAAGAAGTCGTTGTTTTTCTCTTCGGCAGTAGTCCAAGTAACTCCAACTCCAGAACCTGCAACTTTTGCATCAAATTGAACGAGTTTTATGGGAAGAGAAGCACTACCTGACGATAGTACTAATGGACCATTAATGTTAGTCAAACTAGCTGAAATGGCTCCCACACCCGCAGTAACTCCATTTCCTGTACTGTTGAATTTTGTGAAGTTTCCTCCATTCCAAAATTGTACATTAAAAGTTCCAATTGCAGTGGATCCTGAAGTTGTATTTTCTGCACCACTATACCGTAAAGTATAGTCTGCATTTACTCCGGGCGCATTTACTTCCCACCATCTATCAATAACATGGGTAGTGGAGACATCTGCACCGCCTGGATTAATGTTGGTGATTGCATTCACATTATCATTTCCTGGTAGTGGTGAATTATTTGCTGCAGTACTTCTTGTTGAAATTGTGATATAGCCTGAGCCAGGATTGTTAGTTATGTTTAAGTTCAAATAAATTACTTCCGAACTTGACTTTCCAAATGGGAATACTAAATTTTGATTGCTTGGTGTATAACCAACCTTAAGTTTGGATAAGTTAATGGCCGTGTTATCTTCACTCTTAACATATCCGGTTCCTGAACCAGAAGCTGACTCTGCAGTTAGCGTAAAGCTGTTTAATTTTAACTCTCCATTTTCAACTCGTAGCGCACCTCGTATTGCAGTATTACGTTCTAAGTATACATATTCTGCATCGGGTGTCCCTGTAAAGTCAATGGTTAAATTTCCATATTGATGTTGAGCACCTGAGGCAATTCCATTGCCATATCCAGATATTTTCTGATTATCTACCCCTATATAATTAACAGTGCTATTTGCATCCAAACTGTAATTCATATTTCCAGATGCGCCAATAGCAGCATTATCAGTTCCATCGTGTAATCCATTTACATTAGAAAATTGAAGTGTGCCACCAGAATTAATATTTATTCCGCTGTATGTGGCCAATCCATTCGAAAGGATGGGTATAGTTCCTGAATTGAGTGTTCCATTAGCTTCTACACTGAGAAAGTCAAGACTCGCTGTAGCATGAGAAGCTAGTTGAAGGGGGCCAGCAATGGCGGTGACAATTCCATTGGCTAAGACTCTATATTTTATTTGTTGTAGGATGTGACTTGTAGATGTTCGATTATAATTTGTATTGGTAGCATTTGAAAAGAGTATAGTGCCAAATGTATTGGAGGTGCCTGCACCAGCAGAAGTCATCGATCCACTTCCACTTAAATTGAAATTCGATCCGTTAATAAAAAGGTTGATAGTTCCTGTATTAGTAGCATAATTTGAAAACTGAAAAGTTCCGCCAGAATGTGTGAAATCACTATTGATTCTAAGATTTGTACTGTCCGTATTGTTTGTACTGCTATTCGAATAAAGCATAAATGTGCCACTGCTCAGCGTGAAATTTCCAGTTACTGTTCCTGATGTTTTCCCTGTATTATTTTTTAGATAGGTAGTTCCTCCGGAAATGGATAAGTCACTCTGGAAATTTAAAGTAGATGTGCCAACGTCTTTAGCAAGATGAACAGTTCCGCCAGAAATAGTAAAAGCACCCGTACTCGTAAGTGCAACATTGTGTGTAGTGGAACCAAAAGTAATTAAGCCACCAGAGATGGAAACAGTGGATCCGAAGTTTATGGTTTCTGCACCATACCCAGCATTTGCAGTAAATTCAGCTGCACTACCGCTGATGTTGGTGGCCCCATTAAATGATAAGCTGCACGATGATCCATTGCTCGTTCCAGTTAAATTGGACATTCCATTTCCGCGAAAAATATTGGTTGTGCTTCCAAATGCAATGGTTGTGTTTCCTGTAACAGTTAAAGAATGTGCTACACTGGATGAAGCACAGGAATAGGTAACCATAAAGATTCCACCTGTGAAATTGATGGCTCCTAGACTAATTGTACATGCCCCCGAGTTGGTGGTTGTAGCATTCCATATTCCTCTAAAGTCTCCGTCTGATTGGGTAAATGTTCCTCCAACGGTAAGGCTGGCATTTCCATTACCAACTCCAGTTATACCAGAATTCCAAATAAGATCGAAGTAACCTTGATTATTAAAGTTGCCAGTAACATTAAAATTGATGTTCCCATTTCCATTTTTTATTCCGTAAATTTCGCTGTAGGTGGATCCGCTTTTTAATGTTGTTAAATTTCCACCGATGTTGATGGTGGAGTTGCCATTTCCTTCACACGATCCATATAAATAGGATTTTGTAAGTGTAACGTTTCCTGAAATGTTTATAGTGGTATTTCCATTACTCCAATAGGAGCCAAGTAGCATTCCTGTGTTAGTAATATTTGCAGATCCGTTTAAATTGAAAATGCAGGTTCCGCCACCTACATTGTAAAAGCAATCCAATTCACCATCGTTTATAGTAACATCTCCAGTATTTACTGTGAATGTGCTAGGATGGGTACCAACAAAAAAGTCCATATAGGCGGTTGCATCATTTAATATGATGTTGCCAAGGGTAGTATTTGTAATTGCTCCAGTATTATCCAGCACAATGTAGCTGCTAGTCAAAGAAAGTGTACCATACACTCGACAGGCTTGTAGTGAGTTTTTCATTTGCCATGGACCAGTTATTCCGGTGATAGTAAGGTTTCCCAAATTACCAGAAATGACACTTCCAAGTCCTACGTTCAGATCATACCATTTTTTCATGATAAGTGTACTTGTAGCTGCAAAATTTTCATTGCAATTTGTAAATAAAGTTGCTGCAGCCAAAGTATTTGTTCCAGGTGACCATGAGACAGTACCACCAGATGCTATCGTAAAAGTTGTTCCGGTATTGGAAACGGTTATCGCCCCACTATTAATATCTAAAGTACCACTGATGGATAAACCTGCTGTGTTGTTAACAGTTAAACTTTTACTGTTGCCAATACTGAGAGTTGCTCCGGTCTGTATAGTGAGCGAGCGGCATTGACCGTTGCTTATGTTTACATTGGGGGATTTACCAGTAGGAATAACAACGTCGTCAGCGCTAGTTGGTGTACCAGTTGGTGTCCACGAGTTGGTATTATTCCAATTCCCCGTGCCTGTGTAAGTTTTAACAGCAGCATTTATTTGACTTGAAAAGAATGCCAAAGCAAAGATTAAATATTTCGTATAACTTATTTTCATATTCATTATATTTGATGCTGTTCTTATTCCGTACTTATTTGATTAATATTTGTAACTATTAAATCTTCTGCTCTTGATGCCATTTTTACTATTTGTACACCTTCTTTGCCTTTGTAATTTTGAATTTCTAATGTGCTTGAATTCGAAGGGTTCACAAGCATTCGTTGGTTCAAATAAGTATCAACTGTGCGATAGTTGATATCACTGGATGTATTTTTATTATTTGCATAAGATGATTCATTGCTTGACAAATTGACCACTACTAAGGCAATAGCCATACATCCAAGAATAGATGAAGCAATTACTACATTTCTCATGGTGTGTTTTTGGGTCACACGTTGTCTCATTTGCGGACCTCTTCTTCCATAATTTGCTTTTTTATTCATTTTTTATATCTTTTAAACTAGTGGGTTATACGTTTAAAGTTGGATTTAGTTTCTAGTATGAAAATGAAAAAGGTTGGAATATGCTCCAACCTTTTTTTACATTTGAATAATTTTAAGTGTTATGCAGTTACAAAAGTAAGGTCATCTATAGTGATCGTATTATTCTCAGCCATTAAGGAAGCGCGCTCTATTACAGCTTTTAATTCTCTTACATTGCCCGGCCACGAGTATTCTAACATGAATTTGCATGCTTCTTTAGAAATGGAGTAAGGTTCCATCTTGTTGTTTTTACAAAAATCGGCCAAGAATGATTTTGCTAATAAAATGATGTCATCTCCACGCTCATTTAACGGTGGCAGATGAATTAAAAAGCCTTGAATTCTGTAGAATAAATCTTCTCTGAATCGACCTTCTTTTACTTCAAATGCTAGATTTCTGTTTGTAGCTGCAATTAGACGAAAATCTAATTTAATTGTTTTATTACTTCCGATTCTTGTTACTTCTTTTTCTTGTAAAACACGAAGTAGTTTTGATTGAAGTCCCATGTCCATTTCACCTATTTCATCTAGGAAGATGGTTCCACCATCCGCCTCCTCAAATTTCCCGATTCTCCTTTCGCGAGCATCAGTAAAAGCCCCTTTCTCATGTCCGAAAAGTTCGCTTTCGATGAGTTCAGTTGGAATGGCGCCCATGTTTACTATGACAAATGGTTTTCTTGAGCGCTGTGAATTGTAATGAAGTGCTTTTGCCACCAATTCTTTTCCAGTACCACTTTGTCCAGTAACCAGAACCATCATGCTATTGTTTTCAACTTTTTGTATAAGTCGTAAAACGCGCATTATCGCTGGACTTGATCCAATGATATTTGAATACTTGTTTCGATCAATAATCTGTTCTTGAAGAAATACAACTTCTTTTCTTAATGTTACTTGCATGCTTAAGTTGCGTACAGCATTCTCAATGCCTGCAATCATTTTTTCGTTCTTAAGGATGTATTCGTTAGCTCCGTTTTGATAGCAACTAACTACTACTTCAACATCTTCTTGACCTGAGCAAATGATGATTAATGCGGTTGGACAATTTTCTTTAACTTTTTTCATGAAAGTCAAACCATCCATTCCAGGCAGATTGTAATCAATGATGACAATATCTGGATTTTCATGAAGACTATTAATACAATCTTCTGCATTAATAAAGTGGGTAGATTCGAATTGATCAAATTTATTCAAGCATTGACGAATCAATGTAGCAATCATGGTATCATCTTCGATGATAAATATTTTTCCTGCGTTCATAGTTATGTTTATTAAATTATGTTTTTTATGGATTTGATTTCGTTTTCTAATTGTGGATAGGCCGCATTACATAAAGTTTTTATTTTATTAATGTTTTCTATAATCGTTGCCATATTTTCATTTTTCTTTGCCAATTCTTCAATCTTAGCTGCTAAACTTGAACATTCTTTAAGTCCTACATAATTGAAAGAAGGTTTCGCTTTGTGTGCCGCTTGTCGTATCACCTCAAAATTTTGATCTGGAATAGCATTTTCTATTTCAGAAATTGATTTAGGTGTATTAGCCAAGAACATTTGTATAAATTCAACAAAGAAATCATCATTATTGTCAGAAATTTCTTTAAGAAACGATAAGTCAATAGTGACTGTAATTGCTTCAGTTTGATTTGCTGTTGGAGTGAATGCGTTTGATAAAGTGGATGTTTCGTTTTTTGATTCTATAATTGACGCCTCAGCCATTTGAGATGAATTTGTTAATTCAACGATTTTATTCTTTAATTCCTCTGGCTTAAACGGCTTAGAAATATAATCGTTCATGCCCATGCTAATGCATTTTTCTTTTTCTCCATTCATGGCATGACCAGTCATAGCAATAATGGGAATTACATTGTTAGGGGAGGGTAGTTCCGATCGAATTAGTTCAGTAGCTCTATATCCATTCATATCCGGCATTTCAATATCCATAAGGATAACATCATAAACTGTATTTCTTGCTTGTTCTATAGCTTCAATTCCAGTTATAGCAAAGTCACATTTGATTCCCCATTCTTTAAACATCTTTTGAATAATGAATCGATTGATGTCATGATCTTCAGCTACCAGAATCTTTAAGTCAGTTGATAGATTTGTTACATGTTGCGCCATGGTATTTGTAGTTTTATGGGAAGTGTGACAACTTTTGTAGGGGATACAAAATTTAAAAGTGGTTCCTTCATTTGGAATGCTCTCTACATGAATGCTTCCGTTTTGTTTTTCGATAAGTTGTTTAGTAATAGTTAATCCGAGTCCGGTACCGCCGTATTTGCGTGTTATATCATTACCTGCTTGAGTAAAGGATTCAAAAATGCTATCAATCTTATCTTCGGATATACCTATGCCAGAATCCTTGATGAAGAATTCAAGAATATTGTATTCTTCATTGCTTTCTTTTAATCGTGCCCCAATTAATACATAGCCTTTTTCGGTAAATTTAATAGCATTACCTAATAAATTATTGATGATTTGTGTGAGACGAACCGGATCACCAATAATTTCTTCTGGAAGTTCATTTGAAATTTCTGTTCTGAGTTCAACTTTTTTCTCGATTGTTTTTGGAATGAAAGCCGCCACTGAAGCTGAGAAAGTATCTTTTAGATTGAAAGGAATCTCCTCGAAAGTCATTTTTCCTGAATCGATTTTCGATAGATCTAAAATGTCGTTTACAATGACAAGTAAGGTGTCCGCCGATTTTCTGATCAGGTCTAAATAGTTTTTTTGTTCTTCGGTAGTTGTGGTGTTAAGTATAAATTGAGTTAAACTAATGATACCATGAATTGGCGTCCTAATTTCATGACTCATATTCGCCAAAAATTGTTCTTTGATTTTCGACGATTCCTCTTTAGTTACGATCTGATTGAGTAAAACTTCCTCGTTTTTAGTGAAGGAGGTAATGTCTATGGCTACTCCCATCATACCATTGATGACTTCATCTTGATCATAGATCGGAATGTAGTTTACATCAAAGAAGTGTCCGTCAACTTCCGTTTTAAAATTGCACTGTTGGGTATCACAAGCCAAGCGAAAATCTTCCATTCTCATGGGAAGAGTATTGCCAAAGTTTTTTAAATTTTGTCCAGTTACTTTATCTGGCTTAACTGATAAACAATGCGCCGCTTTTCCTTTGAAGAGCGTAATGGTACCATCATTGTTTATGTGAAAAAGTAGGATCGGAGCCTTCGCGACAATGTTTTTTATTTTTAATTCGCTTTCTTGTAGTGCTGAAGTAGCAATAAAAGCAGCCGTTCTTGCTTCTTTAAGTTGTAGAATATAGCGTAAACTTTTAGCCAGACTAGCAGGAGTAATTTGACTTTTGCTTAAAAAGTCGGATGCTCCAAGTTTCATGCATTCTACAGCTAAATGAATATCTTCTTCACTAGTCACCATAATAATGCTTGCACCTTTCCCATGCTCACTGTAGTATTTCAAGAAATCTATTCCATTTTGCTCAGGGAAATAGTAGTCAAGAAATATGCAGTCAAAGGATTTGATTTTCGAAAGTTCAATAGCATCTTTGATCGATGTACAAGCTGTAATTTCTACTTCAAGTCCCGTTTTTTTAATGGCATTTAGCAAGACACTAATGTCTTGTTCATTATCTTCAATAATTTGAACCTGAATTTTGTTCACTATATTAGTATTTATCATTTTTAAGTGATTTTATGAATTGGATGTTTCTGGTTGTTCGCATAACTTCCAGTAACTGTTTAATATTGAAATGGAGTTGACAAACTTTTCAAAGGAGAGTGGTTTTAGAATGTACCCTGCTACATTTAGTTTGTAAGCTTCAATTTTATCATTGTCGTCATTCGAAGTAGTCATTACAAATACGGAGATGGATTTGAATTCTGGATCATTTCTGAGTTCTTTTAGAAATTCAAGCCCGTTCATTTTAGGCATGTTGATGTCTAATAGAATGATGCGTGGGGTTGGATTGAGTTTGGGCTTGCCATTCGTTCCTCTTAGCATACTGAAAGCTTCCACTCCATTAAATGCTATGTAAAGAGGATTGGTAATGTTGGTTTTTTTAAATGCTCGTTGAACATTCATAACATCAACACTATCATCTTCAACTAAGAGGATGTTTTGCAATTTGTCTTCGTTTTGCATTATACTTTTGTTTTGTCAAGGTTTGCTGTCTGTTTTAAAGGCCAGCAAAATTTGAATGTAGATCCGATATTTATTTTAGAGTCAAGGTTAATGGAGCCACCCATTTCTTCGATGATGTTTTTTACAATGGAAAGTCCAATACCAGTACTTGCATTTTCTTGATTGGATTCTAGCGTTTGAAATAAATGAAATATTTTTTGATGATATTCTTTTTCTATTCCGTTTCCATTATCTTCTATGTAGAATTCGTTAAAGTCTCCTTTACACTGGCATCCTATGTTGATAATAATTTGTTCTTTGTTATTATACTTTATAGCATTACTTAATAGATTAGAAACTACCTGGTGAAATCGAATAGGATCAGTTTCAATTGTTGGCCAATCCCCTTTAAGGTTTATAATTGCATTTTTAGGTGGATGTAGTAATCCGATAATTTCATTGATAAATGTTTTCGTTTCAATTATTTCAGGATTTGATTTGCTTTTACCCGCTTTTGCATACATGAGTATCCCTTGAATTAGATTTTCTAATCGACTTACTCTACTCCTTAGCATTTTTAAATTGTGATCAGTCTCTGAATTCACTTTGCCTTTCAAATCTTCTTCAATCCATTCCACTAAATTGGATATGCCGCGTAATGGAGCTTTTAAATCATGAGCAACGATATAGGCGAATTGATCAAGTTCCTTATTGTTCTTTTCTAATTTTTCAATGTGAATTTTATTGTTTTTAATGGAAGCAACAATCGCAGAGCTTTCAATTTTAAGTTTGTCAATTATTAATTGATGATTTACTGAATTGGAGGATGCAAGAGATAATTCACTTTCGTTTTTTAATGTGTTAATTAATTCTAAGAGCAAGGAATAGCTTTGCTCATATATATTTATTTTTTGTGCTTTTTCTTTTAAGATTTTTTCGATGGATTGTTGTGAATAGTATTCGTCTAAAGCTGCAATGAAATTTTGCACTCGAGCATCGTTTTTTAATTCTCCTAAGTGATTTTTAACTTGTTGATCGATTGTTGTTTTATCCATTTTCTATTTTGTTTCACGCATAGTAGTAATCGTCATTGATTGATTGTTAAAATGTGAATTAGTATCTCCTTTGGAAAAGGAAATATCACCATAGGAGTAAAATCCAGTGATTGCAGTCGATTCACCTAATACTTCTCGTATTACTTCAACTTCTTCTTCGATTCGTTTACTTAATATTATTTTTCTCCCTACATTACTTATTACAATGGCGAGGTCGGGTTGGGAGATGTTTTTAGCACTTTTTTTTGCTGCTGTAGTTGCTCCATTAATTAAACTTTCAAAATTCGCTCTCATCATTTTGATGTAACTGCCTACAGGTACTACCCCATCAAATGTGATGCTTTTCTCATCTTCATTAATGGTTTGTATTTTTCGAAATACCGACGGTTGTGTGTCATTTGATTTGATGCTTATTGGAAATAGTAAGCTCTGACCCTCCGATGACGGCAAATGTTTATTTAAAAACTGATTGTAAATTTTGAGCGCTGGCTCATGATTGAGTTCGATGATGGTATTTCTTGTTGACTTTGTAATTTTAATTTCATTCCCAAATTCTTCCCATCCATCCATTCTTCCATGTGAAACAATTAAGTTTTTTCCATAAAATCCAACGGCAATTATTTTTCCTTCGCAGGGTTGCTCGTTTAAGCCTAAAAGAGTTTTTTGAAATTTGTTTCCATCTCCAGCAAGCCCTCCTGAAATGACTACAGGATCTGTTAGTGA
Source organism: Bacteroidota bacterium (assembly GCA_031421935.1). GTDB lineage: Bacteria > Bacteroidota > Bacteroidia > AKYH767-A > OLB10 > JAJTFW01. Next base: position 45,457 of record JANOPQ010000036.1, read on the forward strand.
ATTTTCTAAGCCCAATACTAATTTGTGTCCATCTACATGATGTCCATCAGCAAACACTAGAATATTGGTGATGTTAGTGTTAGTGAGAGACTGAGCAATAAATTGACCTGCAGTTTCAGCATTTGCATAATCTTGAATATTTACAGAAATAGTTTTAAAGGGAGTATTGTCAAAACGGATAGCAGTAAGTGATATCGTATCATCATTTACTTGAGTGTCGATGATTTCTCCAGAAGTGGAGTTCATCAAAATTTGAGCTTTTGGATAACAGTTTCTTATTTCATCATAAAAGCCAAGGCTAGATAAAAGTGTTCGACTACCGAATACTAATACCAACTGGTATTCTTTACTTTCCCTTAAGTCGCTGCGAAGTGTTTCCCAGGTTTTTTCTGGAGTCCACTTCTTTTGTTCGATTTGCATTGTTTAACAATTTGCTATCGATTTTTACTTTGTTATCGATGCAATTGTTTCGCATTGCCAATAAGGTGAGGGGTTGAAATGAAACTAAAACTGTATGTTTCTTACAAAAAAAATGTAAGATTTTTTCAAATTCCTATTTAATAAATTTAAAAATTTGGCTTAAGAAGATATTTAGAATAGAATGAATCTATGGCATTAACAGCTTCCTCGGCGGAATCTACAATAGTAAATAAATTTAAATCTTCAGGATTGATGTACTTTTCTGTTACTAAAACTTCTTTGATCCAACTTAATAGTCCTGACCAATAAGATTTGCCTACAAGTATTATTGGAAATCGACCAATTTTTCGGGTTTGAATGAGTGTAAGTGATTCGAAGAGTTCATCCATAGTTCCAAACCCGCCGGGTAATACGACAAAGCCTTGTGCGTATTTGATAAACATTAGTTTTCTTACAAAGAAGTAATCAAAGGTTATGCTTTTATCATAATCTATATAAGGGTTGGGTGCTTGCTCAAAGGGTAGTTCAATATTTAAACCTACCGACTTTCCATTCGATTTCTGAGCGCCTTTGTTCGCCGCCTCCATAATTCCTGGACCACCTCCTGTAATGATACCATAACCCTCTAAAGTGAGTTTGTGTGCAATTTCTTCAGCCAATAAATAGTACTTTGAATCAACAACGGTTCGAGCTGAGCCAAAGATCGAGACACAAGGTCCAATTCTGCCCATTTTTTCAAATCCTTCGACAAACTCAGCCATGATTTTGAATATTTGCCATGTATCTTGGGCTTTTATTTCTTGCCAATCTTTATCGGTAAAAGCTCTTCTTATTTTAGCGTCGTCAGCATTCATACAAGTACTATTAGGATTTATTAAACGATGGTTATCAGGAAAAGTTATCTTGAGGTTGCAATTCTTTTTTAAGATAATGAGCAGTTATGGATTTTTTGTTTTTTATTACCTGTTCTGGTGTTCCTGTACATAAAATATTTCCACCTCTTGATCCACCTTCAGGCCCTAAATCAATTAAATGATCCGCATAGCCAATTACATCCATGTTATGTTCAATTACTAAAACTGTATTTCCTTTCTCAACTAATTTGTCAAGCACTTCTAATAATATACGTACATCTTCAAAATGTAATCCTGTAGTTGGTTCATCTAATATATAAAAGGTGTTTCCTGTGTCACGTTTTGATAATTCTGAAGCAAGTTTAACCCGCTGCGCTTCTCCACCCGAAAGTGTAGTGCTTTGTTGTCCTAAGGTGAGATAACCAAGTCCAACATCTTTAAGTGTTTTAATTTTGTGTAATATATTAGGCATGTTTTCAAAAAAGTCAACGGCTTGTTCGATACTCATATTAAGTATGTCATTTATCGATTTTCCTCTGTACCGAATCTCTAAAATTTCTCGGTTGTATCTTTTACCATTACACGTTTCACAGATAACATATACATCGGGCAGGAAATTCATTTCGATTGTTCGCATACCTGCTCCTTGGCAATTTTCACATCTTCCTCCCTTAACATTAAAAGAGAACCATCCGGGAGGATATCCACGAACTTTAGATTCATTTAAATTTGAATATAGATTTCGAATATCACTAAATACTCCCGTGTAGGTGGCAGGGTTGGAACGTGGTGTTCGCCCAATAGGACTTTGATCGATCTCAATTACTTTATCTAAATGTTCAATGCCCTTAAACGATTTGTATTTTAAAGGTTTTGTTTGTGATCGATAAAAATGTTGGTTGAGTATTGGATAAAGAGTTTCATTTATTAACGTTGATTTTCCACTCCCTGAAACTCCAGTTACACAGATAAATACTCCTAGTGGAAATTCTACATCCACATTTTTTAAATTGTTTCCAGATGCACCGGTAAGCTTTAACGATTTTCCGTTTCCTTTTCTGCGTTTAGTGCGATGCACATTAAGTTCACCTGATAAATATTTACCCGTGAGAGTAGGGGAGGCGCTTACTTCTTTCGCAGTACCCGCTGAAACTACTCTTCCTCCATGTAATCCTGCCCCAGGTCCAAGGTCGATCACATAATCTGCGGCCATGATGGTTTCTTTGTCGTGTTCAACAACTATAACTGAGTTGCCTAAATCTCTTAGATCTCTCAACGACTGAATGAGACGCGCATTATCTCTCTGATGCAATCCAATGCTTGGTTCATCTAAAATATACATTACTCCAACTAATTGAGATCCTATTTGCGTGGCTAATCGAATACGTTGTGTTTCTCCTCCTGAAAGTGATCGTGAAGATCGATTTAAGGTAAGATAATCTAATCCTACATCCACTAAAAATTGAATTCGTTTGTTGATCTCTTTTAATATTTCCTTGCCTATCGTTTTTTGTTTTCCACTTAATCTTTTCTCCACATTTTTGCTCCAATCATGCAAGTCTAAGATGTCGAGATGTGCTAAATCAGCAATATTTTTATCATCAATTTTAAATTGAAGTGATTCTTTTTTTAGTCGAGCACCATGGCAAGTAGGGCATTCTATATGAGTCATAAAACCAAATGCCCATTTCTTTAATTTATGAGATGAAGTTTCGTCTTCTAGTTGTGCAGAAATAAAGCTTGCAACCCCTTCGAAACTGATTCCTAATCCGGCAGTATTACCAGCAGCAATATCCTTTTCCGATGTGATTACTTCGTTCGATCCATATAGGATGATATCAAGTGCCTCTTCTGGAATTTCTTTTATTGCAGTAGTAATGGTACAATCATATCTTTTGAGGATGGTTTGTATTTGATTGTAAATGTAATTGTCTTTGTAATCACCGAGCGGCGCAATACCTCCTTGTTTAATACTCTTGGAAGTATCTGGAATTACTGATTTAATATCAATTTCTGGTATGGTTCCTAATCCATTGCATTTTGTACACGCACCATATGGTGAGTTAAAAGAAAAACTATTCGGTGCTGGTTCATCATAGCTGATTCCTGTTGTCGGACACATTAAATGTTGACTTAAATGGCGAACTTTTTTCGATTGCTCGTCCATCACGATCATGGAACCCTTCC
>JANOPQ010000037.1:0-48599 GCA_031421935.1 Bacteroidota bacterium
GTGGTGGCGAACAACAACGTATTGCCATCGCCAGAGCATTGATGAATAATCCGTATTTAATTTTGGCGGATGAACCTTCCGGAAATTTAGATTCAGCAAACGCAAAAGCCTTGCATGCACTCTTTTTTGAGTTAAGAGATAAGTTGCAACAAACATTTGTGATTGTGACCCATAACGAAGAATTAGCCGGTATGGCGGATCGGAAACTTACTATGACGGATGGGAAAATTTCTGGAATTACTTCAACGAGAAATACGAATTAAAACGAAATGCGATTACGCGAAATGCGAATTAACACGAAATGCGAAATTTATTTGTTATCAGCAAGTTCGCTTCATATAACAACTTCGCTCACGACAATCATGTTTCAACTTCGCTTAAAACAAGATTTCGTTTTCGATTTTCGCATTTCGTGTTAATTCGCATTTCGCGTTAGTGCGTGTTCATTCGTCCCGATAGCTATCGGGATCGCGTAAGAACTAGTAGGCCCCCTCCGGCAACCTCTCCTCTCCCAAAAAATAGGGTTTTGTTTCAAATAAATATAAGTCGAGTAACATCGCCACTCTTGCAAAGTATTCGCGCAATTCAACGGTCCAGGTATATTCCGATGTGGGATCATTTGCTACATATGCAATGGCATCAATGTCGTGATGTCGAGCAATATAAACGGCTCTTCGTCCGTGAAATTCTTGAGAGATAATAATGAATCGATTTAATTTAAATACTTTCTTGCCTCTTACTACAGAATCGAGGGTTCTGAATCCAGCAAAATCCATCACAATAACGCTATCGGGTATACCCATTCGCAAAAGTTCCTTTCGCATTTCTCTTGGCTCGTTATAACTGAAGTAGCGATTATCACCACTCAATAATAAATATTGAACTTTTCCAGAGTAAAATAAAGCCTTAGCTGCTTGTATTCGGTTATAGAAAAATGGATTTGACTTACCAGACGAAGTATAGCGACTCGTACCTAATACCAATCCGACACGAGCAACCGGAACATCATTCAAATTTTTGTAGATGTATTTATCGGTTTCAGAATTTACTCGGGAATTAGCGTAAAATAAAGCTGATAAACTCAGTAAAAAAACAAAAGCAATTAAAATCAAAATCGCTTTTCTATTGCGAATGATAAATTGTTGACTTCTATTAAAGTATTTGGTTATCGTATTCTTCATTCTAAACTGTTTCTTTCTTTAGAAGAACACATCCATCTAATGAAAAAAAGCTTGAACAAATTTAACTCAATTCTTTTATGGTTATTGTAGATTTATGAATTGATACCAACAATGAGAGCGAAAAATGTGGAAAAGTAATACCAAACACCATTTTTTTTAACCCAATAAATATATTGTATTATACCGACATACATAGGAATGCTTTAAGAAATTCGACTATTTTGTATGTAGTGTTGGTATAATTGAGATTATTGCTCTCGGTTTACTTTTCAAGCCACTTCTAAATTATGATCTTGAATTATTTTTTTCTGAAAATTATCCAATTCAAAAGCAACAATAAAACTATAGTGGTTGGTAGTATTCGAAATTGGAATTCATGCCATACGGTATATTCTCTGAGCAGATCTAATCCCCAAAAAGTAAAAGTAATTAACATGACTTCAAAAGAAGACATTTTCCATTTGTTGAGAAATGATATTTCTTTTCCTTCCTCATTATTTTCCACATTCATCCATCTTAACAAAAAAGGCTGAGCCCATATTAAAAGAACTATTGAAATTGGACTTATTATTTTATGCATGGAAAAGAGTAGAGGTCCTGCCCAAATTCCTAAAAAATGCTTATCCTTTTCAAGCCAGCCTTTGGGATGGATAAAAGTCATTAAAAGATGTACTAAACTCATCAAAATAGCAATGCTTGAGACAATCTTTGCAGTTAAATGAAACACTAATGCATAATTTGCTAAGAATACAGAAATAACAGAAATTAGTACAATTGTACTATATATCAATATTTTACGCATATAAGGTTGGACTTAAAATTGAGTTTAGCATAGTCAATAGATTTAGTTTAAAGAGGTATAGTTCATATTAATTTTTAACTATATTTCCACCCAAGCATAATACTAAATTAATAAGGGTGAAATATGGCGTCTGCAAAAAATAAGAAAAAAGCAGTAGCGACAAAGAAAGTGATTAAAAAGGCTGCTCCCAAAAAAGCAGCAAAACCGGTTGCAAAAAAAGCGGTAAAGAAAGTCGTTTCTACGAAAGTCGTTAAAAAAGCAGCGTCCGCAAAGACTGCAGTTAAGAGTAAAGTTTCTGTAAAGAAAACAGTTGTTGCCCCTAAAAAAGTGGTTGCTGTGAAGCAAAAAGCAGCTGCAAAATTGCCTGTGCAGAATGTTGCAGTAAAAGCACCAGTAAAAAAGGTAGCGGTGAAACCATCTGCCCCAAAAGCTATTTCAAAAGCTTCGGCAGTTAAAACAGATAAAGCTACCCCGATTAAAACAGATAAAGTTAAAGCAAGTGCAGCTCCTGTAGTAGTTAAGCCAATAGTTGCAGAAAAAACTCCAGCTCCAAAATCGAAAAAGGAAGTTGTTGATAAGAAGGCCATAGGAAAGAATAGTAAACCTGCAGAAACAATTGATCCACTTCATGCAAAAGCTGCGAAAGTGATGAAAGAGTTAGAGGAGACGATGGACCTTAGTAAAATGCGTCCTCGTATTCAAGCGGGAACGCTTCCTAAACCATTGCCAAAAAATACAGCTCCACTGCCTGCTCTACCTGAGCCAACAAATACATTAAAAGAAAAATATTCATTAGAGTTTGAATTTAGATCGTCGCCAAAAATTTTATTTACATCCTTAAGCGACTCCAGTGGATTAGCCGGCTGGTTTGCCGATGAAGTATATGTAAAAGATAAATTATTCACTTTCGTTTGGGAAGGCGGACATTCAAATGCTCGATTAGTTGCCGTTCGTGATTTACATTTAGTACGATTTGAATGGGAAGAAGATACCGACGGAACTTATTTTCAGTTTGAAATTAAGGAAGATGATATCACTTTAGATATTGCTTTAGTCATCACCGATTTTGCCAATAAAGGTGAAAAAGACACCAATATTCGATTGTGGGAATCGCAAGTGCAAAAATTGAGAATGCTGTTAGGCAGTTTGTAGTTGGAAGCTGGATGCTAGATGCTCGAAGCTCGATGCTAGAATCAAGAATTAAGAATTAAGAATCAAGCATCGAGCTTCGAGCATCGAGAATCCCTTACGAATTATTTTGCTGATAGTATATCTAATAAAATTCTGGATGCCTCTCCAATTTTTTCGGGAATAGAATCAATTTCTTCAAAGGAAAATAGTTTCACGATTTTAATGAATTTATTGTTTTCTAAAAGCCAATGAAGCGATGATCCAGCTTGGGCAAAATCACTGCATCGAATGATATTATCTTCTTCAAAATGATGTTGGAAGGGATCACTGTGTATGCAGATGTAAAAATTATTTTTTGCTAGAATGGATAAGTTGGCAGCTATTCCATCTATGTACTTTTTTGCATAATCACCGGATAAATGCAAACTCACACTAAAACCATTTCCAAACCAACAAAGTGTTCTGAGTGCGAAAATATCTTCCTTTCCAAAGTCGCGCGGGAAATCGAGAATTTGCCACGGAAAAGACAAATAATTCTCCCCTTTGCTTATTTTCGGTTGAGAATGAACAACATTTTGCGGGAGATGAGATGAATTTCTCTCTAGTTTTTCTTGAATATAGGGTATGCATTGAGTCAACAAATCATTGATTTTAATTCCTAATCGCTTCTTTGTTAAGAAGAATTCAGGTTGGATGAGCAAGGCTAACTCATCCTTTTCAAATTTTACTTTCAGATTCTCCATCGTTATTAGCCAAACTTAGGGTATTTTTGCAAACCCAAGCCCAAACAAAAAGTGAAGAAATTAGATACGCTTACTATTAAGTCTTTTATAAGTCCATTCTTCCTTACTTTTTTCATTTCTTTATTTGTGTTGCTCATGCAGTTTTTATGGAAGTATATTGATGATTTGGTCGGGAAGGGAATTGATGGATTAGTAATCGCCGAACTCTTGTTTTATACTTCGGCGAATTTAGTTCCCTTAGCACTTCCTTTGGCTATCCTGGTATCCTCTATCATGACGTTTGGAAATATGGCAGAACATTTTGAACTTACTGCTGCAAAAGCAAGTGGAGTATCTTTGCAACGCATTATGCGTCCTTTGTTTTTTGCTGTATTTCTTATTAGTGCAACCGCATTCTTTTTTTCAAATAATGTATTGCCATATACTAATTTGAAGATGGGTTCATTGCTTTACGACATTCGGCAGCAAAAACCATCATTGTCCATTCGTGAAGGCGTTTTTTATAATGGGATTGAAGGCTACAGTATAAAAGTTGGCCAAAAGGACGACGATGGAAAAACCATTCGTAATGTGATGATTTATGATCACACTGCTGGAATTGGAAATCGCAAAGTGGTTATTGCTAAACGAGGGGTAATGGAATCTTCACCCGACCAGCGATATTTGATTCTTTCTTTGTTTGAAGGAAATAGCTACGAGGAGAAAAGTAAGAATAAAAATGGGGTGGACACCCATCCACTCATGCGGAATTCTTTTAAGGAATATGTTATTCGATTTGATTTGTCGCAGTTTCAACTCAACCGTACCAATGAAGATATGTTCAAAGGTGGACACCAAATGATGAATTTAATGCAGTTAGGTCATGCGGTAGATAGCTTAAAGAAAGAGGAGCTGTCCAGTAACTCATTAATCTCAATAAATATTTCACACAACTTTTTGTTCCTTCGAGATTCGGTTGAGTTTAAATCCAAGATGAAGACGAGTCCGAAATTTGCATTGTTGGATACCAGTTTACATGCAAATACTAACCAACTTTATGAGAATGCTAAAAATCAAGCGCGATCTATGCAGTCTTTCGTCATGGGTATAAAGGATGAAAAAGAATCAAGATATAGTCAGTTAGCTCGTTTCGAAGTAGAGTGGCATCGTAAATTGACATTGTCGGCGGCTTGTTTTATTCTTTTTCTCATAGGCGCACCGTTAGGAGCTATCATTCGTAAAGGTGGACTCGGAATGCCCTTGGTGATCTCCATTATTTTCTTTCTCACCTATCATATTTTAAGTATTACTGGAGAGAAGTTCGCGAAAGAAGGAGTGTTGCCAGCTTGGAGAGGAATGTGGACATCATCGATGATACTCTTACCGGTGGGATTGTTTTTAATTTACAAAGCAACTCATGATTCAGTCATCTTCGACAGAGATGCTTATATCAGTTTTTTCAAAAAAATATTTAAACAAAATAAAAATCCAAAATTAGGTTGAAAATTCTACAGCTCTGCATCCGTGTTCCGTTTCCGCCTGTTGATGGAGGTAGTATTGCCATGTATCATTTGCAAAAATCGTTGTATGAAAATGGTGTCCAATTAAAAGTTTTATCATTCAATACCATAAAGCAATTAACGGATCTAAATACACTCGACGAAGCCTATAAAAAGATGACGCAGATTGAAGGTGTTTATCTCGATAATCGCATTAATCCTTTTGCTGCACTTTTCAATATTTTCACTGGGGAATCTTATCATATTATTCGATTTATTCGCCGTGATTTTGAAGAGTCCCTTATTCGCATTCTGAAAAAAGAAAAATTCGATACCATCATCTTGGAGAGCTTATACATGATTCCCTACATGGAAGTTATTCGTGAATACTCCAATGCAAAAGTCATTTTAAGAACCCATAACATCGAACATTTGATATGGCAACGATTGGCTCAAACTGAAAAATCGTGGATGCGGAAATGGTATTTGAATTTATTGGCCGATAGGTTGCGTCATTACGAGCAATGGTCATTAAATAGGGTTGATGGGATTGCAGCCATGACAAAGGAAGACGAGGATTTATTAATTAAGCTAGGAGCCGATGTGCCCATCCATATTGCACCCGTGGGTTTAAATACACAAGATTATCCCATGAATGCTCATCCTGATCCGCTAATGGTTTTTCATATAGGAGCCATGGATTGGTTACCAAATATTGAAGGAATTGAATGGTTTTTAAAGAAGGTTTGGCCCATTATTCAAGAGGAAAAGCCAACTGCAAAACTTAAATTAGCAGGTAAAAAAATGCCCAATAGCATCAAGTCTTTTGCAAATGCAAATGTAGAGGTCAATGATTTTGTGGATGATAATATTGCTTTCATTGGTCAAGGAGGAATCATGATTGTACCTTTGTTTAGTGGCAGTGGGATGAGAGTTAAGATTGTGGAAGGGATGGCTATGGGAAAAGCTATTGTCACAACTAGCATTGGTGCCGAAGGGATTCTTGGGGTAGATGGAAGAGACTTCCTGATAGCTAATACTGCCGATGAGTTTGCAAAAAAAGTATTATCGCTCTTGGATAATCCATCCCAGCAAAAGGAGTTGGGAATTCACGCCAAAGACTTCGCTCAATCCCATTTTGATAACCTTTCCATTGGAAAAAAATTAATCGAATTCTTCCATTCCATCGATAAAAAATAGTTGAATAGGAGGTGAGACCTGTCCTTGAACAGTTAAATTAATCTAGATTTGAAGAATTTTTGTCAGATTTTCGTCCATTATACATTGCTCAAATTCAATATTTTAAATCGCTCTATTTTAGGTTTATTTAATCCCATCAAAAAAAATCAAGATTAAATACTTTCTTGTCGATATTTTCACTAATATTGCAGCCCCAATTTGAGGGTAAAATATCTAAAATCATGGACTTACTTAAAATAGCGCAGGAGCAATTAGTTGAAGCTAAATCATGGCCAGAATTCAGGTCAGGCGACACCATTACCGTTTACTACAAAATTAAAGAGGGAAACAAAGAGCGTGAGCAGCAGTTTCAAGGTGTTGTTTTACAACGTCGTGGACAAGGCTTAACGGAAACGTTTACCATCCGTAAAATTTCAGGAAACGTTGGAGTTGAGCGTATTTTCCCAGTACATAGTCCAAAAATTACCCGTATCGACGTAAATAAGCGTGGTAAAGTACGTAGAGCAAGAATTTTCTACTTACGTGATATGGTAGGTAAAAGTGCTCGTATTAAGGAGCGCAAACAAAGCACGAAGCAAGGTTAATATTGACCTATATATTTAAAAAACCTCGTTTCGACGAGGTTTTTTTTTGGCTATTAACGGGTTGTCTTAGATTCTAATTTATATTTTAGTAACTTCGATATATGAAAAAATGGATTCGCCTTTGTTTTTATGGGTATAGCATCGGAATATTCTTTTTGCCAATTACTGCAAACGCTCAGTTTTTTTTAATCTCTCAAGTGTATCCATCCGATAGCGAAGGACAAGCGGTTTATTCCATTTCAATCAATAATTCGTCGAATGATAGTATCATGGTTTTGCATACTCAGGAAGCCGAGTTACCTCCCTTTATTAACCGATATAAATGGGAAGAGGTGAAAGAAAAAGATTGCAAAGCCATCATCTTTCTTGGTAAGTCGAACAACCCTTTGTTACCCGAGCAATACAGAGCTACTAAAACCCTTAAGCCAAAAGGAAGTTTGGAATTATATTTTAACATGCCTTCTACGTTTAATTCTGCGAAGAAGAAACTGAAGATTTACTATTCCATGCTCAGTAAAAAATACTATTCCGATTTTTATAAATTGGAGAAAACAGGTACTAAAGGCGCATTAAAAAAATGTAAATCCTTGAAGAAAAAACATGGTCAAGTATTTAGTAGGGTAGTGGAGTTTTAGCTTTTAGCTTCTGGCTTCTAGCTTCTAGCTTTTTGCTTTTGGCTTTTAGCTTCTAGTTTTTGGATTCTCTTTGTGAAACTTCGCGACCAACACTTGTCCCGCAGAACTGGGTATCCAACATCCATCATTTATCCTTAGAACTGCAAGATCTAACTACTTACAACCATGCTCTAAAATCCAACCACTAAAATCTAACAACCAACATCCTTTCATGTCAAAATTGATTTATCGTGTTTACGTGATTGAATTATCGAAGAAGGTATTTTCAGAAAATGCGAAATTTCGAGAGGCGAATCCACAGTTTAACGGCGTTTTAGAATGTCTTTATGTAGGAATGACGAGTAAAGATCCCAAGGATCGTTTCGAACAACATAAGACGGGCTACGTTAATAAAAAAGGACATAAACTGAGCTCAAACATCGTACAGAAATACGGCAAGTATTTGCGTCCGAGTTTATATATGCATATTGACCCTATGACCCAGGAAGACGCATTAGTGATGGAGAAAAACCTGGCCTTAGAACTTCGTCGACAAAAGTATGCCGTATGGTTTAATTGAAATATAAAATGCAAGTCTAGTAACGTCTTCGACTTTGCGAAGTTGCGGAATTAGTACCACAAATGTCTTGTCGAGGTGTAAATTTGCCGAAGGCTACGCCGATGAACTAATGTACAATAAAGATTTGAAGTTGAAATATTTGCCATCCAGCCGCAATTTTTCAAAACCGTTGTTGCCATCATGTACATTTTCACATCGCCTCCGCTAAGGACTTAAGCATCCTATTACGTTCCTTTAAGAAATTAGTCATATACTTAGTCAAGAATAGTTTCTCAGCAATTGAGCCGAATATTCCGAATGGTGCTTTGAATGTAAATTCATCTATCATTTTGGTTCCCTTTTGGTGTCGTTCAAAGGAGTGTTTATGTTTCATCGACAAGAAAGCGCCCTTAACCATTTCATCTTCGAAATATAAAAATGGTTCCATTTTAGTTATTTTGACTGTAAGTTTTTGTTTGATACCAAAATGAACCGCTTCCCAAGTAATTACATCTCCTTCTTCGCATAGACCAGAAGTGCGTCCTGCAATTGCCTTTTCTTTTGTCTTTGAAGTTGAAAGCTGATGGGCATCAATATCACGGGCCAAGTCAAAACACGTTGGAATTGGGGCGTCGATGATTGTTATTAAATAAATGGTTGCCATTTGTATTTGCTGCTAACGTTTAATTAACGAATAACAGTAATTTTTCCAGTCAAAATTTCCTCGTCTTTATAAGGCATTTTGCATTCAATACGGTAAACAAAAATTCCCGATGTCAAGTATTCACCATCAATTTTTCCATCCCAATGATCAACGATATTGGTGGATTGATAAATTAATTTTCCAAAGCGATCGTAAATTTTTGCTTTAAATTGTTCGGGTTGACATTCGCTATAGAAACCAAAATTCTCATTTTTTCCATCATCATTGGGACTAAAAGAATTTGGAATCCAAATCTGACAAGAGTCGGAACAATCCTTAACATCTACCCATTTTGTAACATCAACCAAACCACAACTGAGTGTAGCTTGAAGTGTTACTAAATGCTTGCCTGCCGCTTTAAAATACACAGTCGGATTTTCTTCATTAACATCTGGAGTATTTGCAGTTGAGAAATTCCAATGCGCATCCAATACCATAGAGTCGGCCAATAATTTAAAGGAGAGTGGATCTTGAATGCATTTAGCAGTAAATTCAAAATCGGCTTCACATCTGCAAAAAACATTGATCACTTCTACGGTGGCTTGGTTGGTACATCCATTCGCATCCGTAACAAAAACCGTATAATATCCAGAATCATGAACCGAAGTATAATTTACTACTGGATTGCCCAAATGCGTATAGAGAGCAGTATAGGCGCTGACATTATACACCTGTGATAGATCTAGGGTTTGCCATGGACAGAGTGCATAGTTCGCATCCGGACCCAGAATAGGAAGTGGATTTATAGTAACGGTTACAGACGAAGTATCTAAACAACCGGAAGCATTACTAACAATAAGTTCGTAGGTGCCTGCCGTTAGTATGGCAGTAGCGTTGCTAACAGGATTGCCTGATAATGTCCATGCCGGAGTTAAGCCACTTAATGAATATAAATTTGAAAGATTTATCGCAATTCCATCACATGAAGAAACAGATTGATCAATACCTAAATTTGGTTTTGGTAAGATGGTAATTTGGACAGAAGCCGAATCAGAACAGCCAACATTATTGGTTGCTAATAGCTGGTAAAGACCAGCAGTTGTAATTGAAGATGGATTGCTAACAGGAGCAGAATTTAAAGTCCAATTCACGGTAAAACCTGAAGTAGCATAGAGTGGATTCAAATTAACTTCATTTCCATCGCAAACAGAAATCAATTGATCGCTTCCTAAGTTGGGAGATGGGAGCATTGTGAGTTGCACATTGGCTGTATCCATGCATCCGTTCAGATCCGTTACGATGAGCATGTAACTACCATTTAAATCAACTGAATTGGGATTCGAAACAGGCAGACCAGAATTTGTCCATGAACTGCTAAAACCAGTAGTAGAATAAATTGCAGTAAGATCTAATGTATTTCCTGTGCACAGATTAATATTTTGATCAACACCCACTAAAGGTGCATTCAGAAGATTTACTTGCACAGTGGCAGAATCAATGCATCCATTTAGATTGGTAGCAATCAATAAATAATTCCCAGCATTGAAAACTTGTGAAGGGTTGCTCACCACGGAGGATCCATTCAACCAAACGGTAGCATATCCACTCGTAGAATACAAGTTAGTTAGATCGAGGGCTGTATTGGAGCAAATTGAATGTGTTTGATCTATGCCAAGTGTAGGGCTAGCGATCACTGTTAAATCAACATCGGCGGTGTCTTCACATCCTGCAGAAGAAGTTACAATTAAAGTAAAAACTCCTCCAATACCTACTGAATTAGGAGGGGGGATGGGAATTCCACCCATATACCAAGCCGATGAATTTCCATTTGGATTGAATAATGTTGTTAAATCAACCATGTTGCCATCACAGATGGTTATGGATTGATCGGGACCTAAGGCGGGTTGCGCAGATAGATTTAATACAACCAATGAAGTGTCGGAGCAAGAGAATCCATTGGTCGCTATTAATTGATAAGTTCCAGAATTTGTTACCAAGGAAGGATTCGGTACTGCACTACCGTTAGTGGTCCAAGCCGAAGTTAATCCCGTTGTATTGTAGAGTGATGTTAAATCGATTCCATTATTCGTACAACTATTGATAGTTAGATCGGTTCCTAAGGTAGGCGAAGGGTTAACCAAAAGATCAATTTCTGCAGTATCGGTACAACCTGCTAATGAAGTCACAATAAGCGAATAGGTTCCTGCAGTCGAAGTTGAAGTTGGCGGTGAAATGGGATTACCTGCCAAATACCACGAACTACTATTAGTTCCAGCAAAAAGTAAATTCGTGAGATTTACATTAACGTTATCACATGTCATTGTTGAAAGATCTACCCCTAATGATGGAACTGTAGATATAGTTAAGGTTACTAGAGCGGTGTCTGGACATAGTCCACTGGAACTTGCCACTAACAGATAGGACCCACTGGATGCTATTGATGTGGGATTTAAAACAGGTGCACCGCCATAGGTCCATGCAGATGTAAAGCCAACAGTATTATACAAACTTGTTAAATCAAAATTTCCAGTAATACAGGTATCAATTATGAGATCAATTCCCAATGATGGGCTAGCAGCAACGGCCAGCGTCACATCGGCAGTATCAGCACATCCTCCAAGATCACTAGCGATAAGGGTGTAAATACCACTATTATTTACAGCACTTGGATTCGCAACCGGGAGACCACTATAGTACCAAGTTGAAGTTAATCCTGCTGTCGAATATAAAGCAGTGAGATCTAATGTTGAACTATTGCAAATTGATGCATTTTGATCAATACCCAAACTTATTGCTGTAGATGGATTTAATGTTACCAATGCGGTATCCTTGCATCCATTTGCAGTTTGAGCCATTAGCTCATAAATTCCTGGGCTAACTGCAGCGATGGCTGTGACATTAGGAATAGCAGATCCATTAAAATTCCACGAGGAAGTAGAACCTGATAAATTAAAAAGAGATTCTAAGTTCGTTGGAGAACCATCACAATTTTGATTTACAATTTGATCGAGACCCAAAGAAGGACCTGGGTCCACAGTCAATATAAAATTGTTAAAGTAAAAACATCCCATCCAATCCATTGCTTCAACATCATAAATCCCCCCCACTGAAACAGCAGTAGAATTTGGTACCGGAGATGCATTTAGGGAGAAATAATAAGACATAGTTGGATCCCATGTGGTAAAGAAATTCAACAAATCAAAAGTTTCACCTTGACATATTGTGGCGGTTCCGGAAGTTAGCCATCCAGGACATGGAGGAGGAGGAGGAGAGCTTGGATTAAATGTGAAACCACCATTTCCAGGACCACCGCCATTAAAAAATCCATCTGTCCAAGGACCGCCACCACCACCGCCACCACCGCCACCGCCTGAACAAGCAGTGTCGATAATCGTAATTGTCCAGATTCCATCACCGTTTTCCCAATCAAAAACAGAGAAAGTACCACCTTCAGGTCGCCAATTTCCAGTAAATGGAGCAGCACCAGTATTAATATTAGTAGTCGAATAAATTGAAAAATTTGTGTTGGTATAGTTTGAACCTCCGGCACCATTAAATTGAGATAATAACAGAGAAGTTCCTTGTGGAGATGTTAGCGTAATTATTAATGTTTGAGGGTGGTTTGAAGTAACATTAATCATTAAATCGGTCAATGTGAAATTCCACCAGCTACCCCAGCCAAGTGGATAAAGAGTACTAACACCAGAAACATTGGCAGTAAAATAGGAAGTGTCACACATAGGAATGATTCCACTGCTAAAAGGAACGGTTGATTGTGCCAAAACTGAGGAAGGACGACAAAACAAACTTGTCAAAATCAGCGCGATGATGAGTAGTTTTTTGTTCATGGATTCAAAGTTAATAGGGTTGGTGTAAATGGAAATATAGAGTAAATGTAATAGAATTTATAGCAAATACCATCGATTTCAACCATTAGTTTTAAACCGACTGCCTATACAAAGTAAACTATAGCCAAATAATTGGTTTGATTGAAGCGAAGAGGGTGCTTATTTAATTCAAATCGCAATGAAATTACACCTTTTCCAATTTTTCATAAGGAGAGTTAGGAAGCTGAATCAAAATTTCATCTCCTACAAAAACATCTCCCCCTTGTAAAACAATACTCATGATGCCTGCTTTTCGAATTATGTTCCCTTCTTCGTCTTGATCTAGTACAGCCTGCTTTAAACCCGTTTTAATAGAATCTAATTGAGAGCATGGGTTTCTTAATCCGGTAACTTGTATTTCTGCACTCACTCCAATTTTAAGAATAGTATTTTTAGGTAAACTCAACAAATCGATTCCTCGTGTGGTAATATTTTCACCCATAGCTCCTGGAACAACTGCAAAATCTTTCTCGGCTAATTCGTCAAATAACTCCGCATGAATCAGGTGTACTTGTCGTAAATTAGGCTGCGTGGGGTCTGCAGCTACTCTAGAACGATGTTTGACTGTTTTGCCCGAGTGCGCATCACCCTCGACTCCTAAACCTTCTACAAGCATAATTTTTTCGCAATTGTATTTATTGAAAGTATGCGAATCGCTTTTGCTTAAAGAAACTACTTGTGGTTTAATCATAAAATATTTACTTCGAAAATAAGAAAAAATAGATTAAACAATATAGGTGTGTTTTCTGATAAAAAGATTCATTGCTGCCCGCGAGTTCTCTTGGGCAATGGATATAATAGAACGTTGGCTGAGGCTCTCGAGGCCAACAAAGCGAGCATTCCCGGATCTTCCTGAAACGATCAAAGGCTCCCATTTGGGAGCCTTTGTGTTGGGTATTTATTAGTGGTCGCGGAGGGATTCAAACCCCCAACCTTCTGATCCGTAGTCAGATGCTCTATTCAGTTAAGCTACGCAACCATTCCTTTTCGGGAGGGCAAAGTTAGTAGAATATTAGATGATGCCAAATAAAATTTAATTCCATTGAAATATTATTGGCTCTGTATTGATTTTAACTTATTTATGGTGTTTTTCTGATTTGCTTAGCAGATGTTTGATTGAATCTGCTCTATTTTTTCAGTTAATTTAAATTACCTATAATCCGTTACGTAAAATCAGTAAAATTATCTTTTTTCGTTTTTAGCATGCTTTAATTGAATTAGTCCAAAATGAATATAGATTCATTTAGGAATTTTATCAACGTAACAAGGATTTATTATATTTACATTTCAACTAATCATCATGAAAAGAATTTTCCTTCTATTAATCGCATCAATTAGTGTTACCAATCTTGTTGCACAAATTCCATCTCTAAATTGGGTTGCGCAGCAAAGCGGCAGTAGCGGAGAAACAGCGAAAACGATTGTAGTCGATGACTCAGGAAATAGTTATATTCTTGGCTTTTATAGTGGAACTATGGATTTGGATCCTGGGTTAGGAGTAGTGAATGTCACTACAGTGGGATCGTCAGATGTTTATCTTGTTAAACTAAAGTCAAACGGACAATTTATTTGGGGCAAGAGTTACGGAAGTACGGGTGCGGATGAAGGATCAACGCTTTGTTTGGATCAACAAGGATTTTTATACATCACTGGTTTTTTCTTAACAACCATTGATTTTTCAGGTGGAGCCGGAACGCTCTTTCTAAATTCATTTGGTGACTTTGATGCCTTTTTATTAAAATTAGATACTGCAGGTAACGAAGTGTGGGCAAAACAAATTGGTGGATTCATGGGCGGAGAAGAAGGGAAGTCTGTTGTGGTAGATGATTCTTCTAATGTTTATTTAGCAGGAAACTTTACAGGCAGTGCCGATTTCGACCCATCAAATAATACACTGCTAATGACAGCGGCCGGCGGAACTTCATTTGAAGGATATGTCGTAAAATTAAATGAAAATGGAGATTTGGTTTGGGCGAAACAATTAGGTGGCACGAATTCCGATATCTCGCGCTACATGGCTATAAATGCGAATGGTGATGTGTTTATCACAGGTACATTTAGAGGAACAGCCGATTTAGATCCAGGAACAAATACCGCTAATTTTATTTCGAATGGTTCCGATGATATTTTCATTGTTAAATTGGATCGAAATGGAAATTTCATTTGGGCGAAGTCGATAGGAGGGAGTAGTTCAGATTTAGGACATGGAATAACAGTAGATCAATTCTCCAATGTAATTGTAACCGGACAATTCAGTGGGAATATCGATTTTGATCCCGGGCAAGGAATTTTATTTTTATCCTCACTTGGATTCTATGATTCATTTGTATTAAAATTGGATTCAAGTGGTAATTTTAGTTGGGTAAATCGAATTAACTCAACTTCAAATGTGACTTCCCGATTTATTAAAACGGATATGTTGAATCAGATTTATATTACCGGAAGTTACACCGGAACGATTGATCTAAATCCAGATACTACCATCACACAAAATGTTTCTAATGCAGGGAGTGACGATGTCTTTGTTTTAAAAATGGATGAAAATGGCATTTACGCTTGGGGTATTACCATGGGTGGATTAAATTTCGATCAGGCAACTTCAATGGAAGTGAGCGATAGTTTGAATGTATATTTATCGGGATTATTTAATAGCACGATGGATTTTGATCCAAGTCCAGGTACGACAACTTTATCACCTACCAGTAGTCGTGATGCATTCATTGCAAAATATTCGAATCCTGTAAATACATCTTTAAGTGATCATCTTGATTCTTCTCCATCGCTGCTTGTTTATCCAAATCCAACTTCAAAAGAGGTAACAATAGCATTAAATGGGAATGATGAAAAGACAACAATTACACTCTATTCGATGGAAGGTGCAATCCTCTTCAAAAAAGAAATATCAAACCCATCTAATTTAACTTCCATTAATTTAGATGGGCTTGCAAAAGGAACTTATCTTTTAGTGGCTTCTACAAAGAATTCAATTGAGAGAAAGAAGATTGTAGTTCGATAAAAAAAGTATACTTTTCGCTGAAACAATTAATCCTCTATTACTTTCTTGTTACCTTGTGATTATTAGTTAAGTTTAATAGTATTCAATACCATGTGCGCTAAAAATAACTTTTTATGAAAGGATTACTTTGTAAGGTAATATAAATCATTATGTTAATAGCTGAATAATATTAATTATTTATTGTATACATTTGTTGTTAATTGAAAACTGATGCGATTTATACTCTTCTTCCTTTTATTTTACGTACAAATCGCATCAGCACAATGGGTTCAATTAAATAATGTTCCATCAGCAAACATTAATTGTGTTAAAGCGTTCAACAGTCAATTTATATATGCTGGTTCAGATAATGCACTAGTTCGAACATTAAATGGGGGTATTTCATGGGACAGTATCCCTTTAGTCGACAATTTCAATACACCTATATTGGGTTCCTACCTGAATAGTGTTCATTTTACTTCAGCAAATGATGGAACAGCTACTGGAATGTTGTTGACTGGCAACAGTGAGGTTATTTTACAAACTTTTAATGGAGGGATTAACTGGACTCTTGTTTCCGTTTTCAATGGGGGAAATTGGCCTCGAATGCTTAATAAATTATTTTTTATTAACTCGAGCATTGGATATGCAGCGGGTAGTAACGGTCGTATCCTTAAAACAATTAATGGTGGTAGTTCTTGGTCATCTCAACCTAGTGGAACATCGGAAAGGCTGTATGATATACATTTTGTTTCAGCAAATATTGGTTTTGCAGTTGGTGACGAAATTATTCTTAGAACAATTAATGGTGGAATTACATGGTTAGTCCAATTAAAACCGGGAGCTTTTCTCAAGTCTGTTTATTTTCCTTCAACTACTTTAGGCTATGCTGTTGGAGACCAAAATGTATTATTAAAAACAACAAATAGTGGAGCTACTTGGCAAGTCATGCCTGTTTACATAAAAGGTAGTTTTGATTTTTCAGGACTGTATTTTACTTCTGTTGACACAGGATATGCAACTGCTGGAAATATGATTTTGAAAACAACAGATGGAGGCTCACACTGGGAAAAGCATATTACTTCAGAACATATGAACGGAGTATCTTTTTCTGGTTTTTCAGATGGTTATGCATGTGGACAGAATGGCTTAATTTATCATACCACCAACACAGGGACTCCTTACCTACCTAACGCTTTTTTTAATACTTCTCCATCTACTATTTGTCACGATTCGGTTGTAACATGTACTAATCATTCGATTAGCAGTTATACTTTCTCATGGTATCTAAATAACCAGTTTGTATCTAATAATTATAATGAAAGTATTATAGGGACAGGACCGAACCAAAATGACACTATTACTCTTGTTGCAAACAACGGGTTTGGTACGGATACGTTAACGGAAATTATCCAAATTCAGCCTTCCTTGATTTCGAATATCCAGGCGTCTATCTTACAAGATACTGTTTGTATTGGCCAAAATATTCAATTGTTTGTATTAAACAGCGAAATTGGGGTTTCATATCAATTGAGAAACGATTTAATAAATATTGGCACTCCACAAAGTGGAAATGGAGGACTGCTAAATTTTAGTGCAGGTTCAATATTAGCGAATGACACTTTGAATTTATTGGCTACAAAAACAGTTGCTGGTTGTGGATCTTATCCTACCATTCAATACTTTGAAGTTTTTCTTAGTGAAGTAAATAGAAGTTTGCCTTTCTATGCTTCTAATGATACTGTTTGTTTTGGAAAAGAAATAGAAATTTTCCTTCCACTTTCAGAACCTGGTGTGCTTTACCAATTGAAAAAATCTGGGATAAATATCGGTGCTTCTCAAATGGGAACCGGTGATACAATAGTATTTAATATTGCTAATTTGATTGGAAATGCAACTTTTACTATAAGCGCTACTAATTCATTTGGATGTACCTACAATCTATTTCATTCAGAAACGGTGACAGTAGAAAAACTTTATACTTATTTTACTCTTGACAACTTCAATCCTGAAATAGGTCAAGCTATTTATTCGATCAACAATAGTGTAAATCCATTAGGGAGCTTTTTATGGAATTTTGATACAGCAGCTACACCCCAAATATCAACAGCAGCTAATCCTTCAGGAATTGTCTTTAATGTTGCAGGTAAGTACCAAATCTCACTAATATCTATATCGCCATTTGGCTGTACAGACACACTTATAAAAACAGTTAATGTCATTAATAATTTTCAATATGATAGTTGCCGTTACTCTCAAATAGCAATTGACTTTGTTGCTGATTTGCTTCTTGCCATTGAACATGATTACGAAAACAACCTCATTGCATTTTACAGTTCAAGCGATGCAAGTAATTATCTTACTTATAGTAATCATGGCGATACAATTTCAATGTTCAAGCCTTTCAATAATAATTACAATTATGTTCATTACCTCACCAAATACAACCCGAAAGGAGTACCTAAATGGACGCTTCAATTACTTCATGATGCGTATAATACTGAGTTGGGTGATATAGAAATCGACAGTTTGGGAAATATTTATTGTGCGTATATTCATCGTGAACATAATGATAGTTTAAGAATTTATTCTACAGATAATTCTTACATAACTATTAATCCTCCTCACGGAGCATTAACTTATTCAGCTGTCTTGATTAAATTCAACAAAGATGGTATTTATCAATGGCACAACACTTTCCAAACTAACAGTACTACAGAACAACTATCATTAAAATTGGATGGTTTGGGAAATATTTATTCGAACAGCTATATTTTATTTGCAAAATTTAATAGTACAGGACAAAAATTGTGGGAGGTATGGCCAGTTAATGGTGGATTTTCTGATCTTGATATTGATCAAAATGGGAATATTTGGGTTCTAAAAAGAGGAGGATTATTGATAGACAAATATGATTCTTCCGGTATACTTTTATTTACTACTCCGGCAATCAATTTAATTTCGTCAAATACTTCTATAGTCTCTTACTATATGACAATTGATGAAAATGACAACCTATATTTAGCAGGTTCATTTCGAGGATCCTTTGTTTTTGCAGGAGATACCATTGCTTCACACAATCCTCTGATTGATGATTTGTTTATCTGCAAATTTAAACCGAATGGACAACAGGATTGGTCTAAGCATATTTACAGCCGAACGCGCACTCAAATGAATGGTTTTGAATATAAAAATAATCATTTGATTTTACTTGCGCTTAATGAAGGTGACTCGATTGTCGCAACTAACTTGCCAACATTAATACCTAATGATTTGAATCATTTCATTTATCAATGTGATTCTACTGGCGGAATGGAAACTCTTGTACAATTATACGATTCGCCACTCCCACTGTCTGGCCCTTTTCTAATTAATCATCATAATTTTAGTTTCAGCAAAATCAACAATGAAATTGCTTTGGGATTTGTTTTTGATTCATTGCTTACCTATAATAACAATCCTGTATTTCCTTACAAACAATTCTCTTTTAATAGAAATACTTTTATTGGAAGAGGCAATCTTTCTTGTGTGATACCAAGTATTTCTACACCTTCAACTCCATCTTCATTTTTTACGTCTTCACCAAATCCAGCTTGTATTAGTATGCCAATTTCACTAACAGATTGGTCAAATAATAACCCAACTGGTTGGAATTGGTCAATGGTTGGGAGCAGTCCTTCTACATCTACATTACAAAACCCAACAGTGGTCTATAACACTCCAGGCATATATTCAATTTCGTTAGTTGCTTCAAATGGAAATGGAATAGGTACTAATTATTCTTCAACAGTTTCGGTGAATAATTATCCATCTATAAATCTAACAGGAGATTCAGTTATTTGTCAGGGTCAATCTGCTATACTTGTGGCTTCTGGGGCCAGCAATTATATGTGGGGTAACGGTGCTACTACAAGTACCATCTCAGTAAACCCGCCTTTAACTTCTGTTTATTCTGTTGCAGGAACTACTCTCGTGGGTTGTAGCGACACTGCTAGTATCACTGTTTTAGTGAATCCACTTCCACAATTAAACATTATTTTACCAAGTGATACAATATGTTTCCAATCAGCTCCAATTACTTTAAGTGGTAACCCTATAGGCGGAATATTTACAGGCACGGGTGTAGCAGTAAATACTTTTGATCCAACCATTGCCGGAATGTTTGGACACAATATTTCTTACACTTACACTGATTTAAATGGTTGCATTGGATCAACAATGGTTACTATTTATGTTGAAAATTGTACTGGAATTTCTTACAATAGCATGATGGATTTTAGTTTATTTCCCAACCCAGCTAATGAGTATTTGATAATAAATACTGAAAATTTAGGTTATAATTTGCAACTATATGATGTATCAGGAAATACATTATTTGAAAAAAGAATGAATTCCAAAAAAGAAGAATTATTTATTGGCGATTTCCCTGCTGGTATGTATTACATTGTTATTCACAGTAGGTATAATGTAATTAAATATAAAATTATTATAGAACATTGAGTTTTATTCTAAGTTAGGTCGTTCAGGTTTCTTAGTTAAAAAAAAATAGTGGGAAGTTAGAATCTACATTCAATCATCAACACTTTCAATAGACCTTATATTTCATTTGAACGTTTTTAAAAGTAACATTGTTCATTTAATAACTAAATATTCCCTATTGAAATTATCCTTTCTTTTCAGATCCTTGATTTCCGGGCTTTGCAATCGATTCTCTCATCGCTGTATCAGCTTGCACATTTTGGAGTTTGTAATAGTCCATGATGCCCAAGTTACCTGCTCTGAATGCTTCGGCCATCGCTAAAGGAATTTGAGCTTCGGCTTCGATCACTTTCGCTCTTGCTTCTTGTGCTTTTGCGCGCATCTCTTGCTCAAAAGCTACTGCCATAGCGCGGCGCTCTTCAGCTTTTGCTTGAGCTACTTTTAAGTCGGCGGATGCTTGTTCGGTTTGTAATTTTGCACCGATGTTTTCACTCACATCAATGTCAGCAATATCAATTGACAAAATTTCGAAAGCCGTACCTGCATCCAAACCTTTTGCTAACACTGTTTTTGAAATTTTATCGGGATTCTCCAATACCGTTTTGTGATCGAAAGCAGATCCAATCGTAGTTACAATTCCTTCCCCTACACGAGCTAAAATGGTTTCTTCACCCGCACCACCCACTAACTGATTGATGTTGGCTCTAACGGTTACGCGTGCACGAACAATTAACTGAATCCCGTTTTTAGCAACTGCCGAAACAGGAGGCGTGTCGATTACTCTTGGATTTACAGAAAGCTGAACGGCATCTGCAACATCTCTACCTGCTAAATCAATAGCCGTAGCCATCTTGAATGTTAAAGGAATGTTGGCTTTGTCAGCTGAGATAAGTGCCTTGATTACATTGTTTACATTTCCTCCAGCCAAGTAATGTGTTTCTATTTCATTGGTGGTAATATTGAGCCCCGACTTCGTACTGTTGATCATGGCATTCACTACAATGGATGGTGGAACTTTACGTAATCGCATCAAAATTAAATTTAGGATGCTAATTTTAACATTGCTAAATACGGCAGTGATCCATAAGTTAACGGGAACGAAATACAGGAAGAAGAGTATGAAAATAAAAGTTCCTGCTATGATGAGTAGTATAAAGGGTAGTTGCATAGTTATGAATTTAAGAAGTAGATGTTAGTTTAAACGTCGGCGCGAACAAAGATTTTGTTGTCTTCGATTCGCACTACGATAATAGGAAAATTTACTGGAATCATTCCGGTTTCTGAGCTTGCTTCAAATCTTTTTCCATTCACTCGAATGGTTCCCATCGGGCGCAAGCTGGAAAGGGCAGCACCATGATCGCCTTCTTTGATGGTATCTAAATCAATTTCATTAACTCGTCCTTTTAATTGGCTTTGTAAACTAAATCGATCCCAAAATCCCGTGCGTAATGCCGACCAAATAGCCAGTGCTGTTAGTAGTGCCGCGCTTATGGCAACTATTGTCCCGGCAGTGGAGCCATACACTTGCCAAGT
Organism: Bacteroidota bacterium; assembly: GCA_031421935.1. GTDB lineage: Bacteria > Bacteroidota > Bacteroidia > AKYH767-A > OLB10 > JAJTFW01. Next base: position 21,830 of record JANOPQ010000037.1, read on the forward strand.
CCATCCAATGCCCATAATCACAAAAATTCCTCCTAATATTCCAACAATAAGTCCGGGAACGATGAGAATTTCCAATGTAATCAGCAAAATGCCGAATAGGATGAGAACACAAATAAATACAATTGACATTTTTAATTCTAGATAATGGCTAAAAATACAAAAATTATGGCTTGTAGTATTTCATGGCTTGAGGCATGAATTTATTCAAGTCGCTGATTCTTGTCGCATCACTAGGATGTGTACTCAATATTTCTGGTGGTTTTGCTCCTCCTTTTGCCGACATACGTTGCCAAAATTTAGGCGCTTCTCTTGGATCATAACCAGCCATGGCTGCGAAAATTAATCCCATCTTATCGGCTTCTGTTTCATGTAAACGAGAGTAAGGAAGCATCACTGCAACTGTACTACCCACACCATAAGCAGTTTGAAATAATGCTTGCGTTTCAGCGCTTTTACTTTGCAGGGCAACGCCTAAAGCAACGCCTCCAAGTTGAGTCACTAAGCCTTGACTCATGCGTTCGTTACCATGTCGAGCCACAGCATGTGCAATTTCATGACCCATCACAATAGCCAAAGCATTTTCATTTTGTGTAACGCCTAAAAGTCCGGAATACACCACTACTTTTCCACCAGGCATACACCATGCATTTATCATGGGATCATTCACCAAATTAAATTCCCATTTATATCCAGCCAAACGACTGCTCAATTTATTTTGAGACATGTATTTGGTAACAGCCTGTTGAATTTTATTTCCTATTTGCTTTACCATGATCGTATTTTGATCATGGTTTCCTGCAGGAGGATTCGTTTTTAGGAAGCTGGCATATTCCGTTAAACTCATCGAAATAAGTTCTGTTTCTGGAATAAGATTCACTTGTTTTCTTCCTGTAATGGGAACTTTAGAACAAGCAATGATAGTGGCTAGTAATAAAACATAGCCTGCAAATTGGATACTGTTTTTTTTCACGGTAGATTTATTCAATGGTAGCACTCAAACCTCGATCTAGTAAAGCTTCACACATAGGACGAAGTCGATCAAATTCTCCTATTTTAACGGAACACTTACCACTATAGTGAACAATCACAGAACATTGTTCTGCTTGTTCACGATCATGGCTACAAATGGAAACGAGGCTTTCGATGACCCAATCAAAAGTATTTACATCATCGTTGTAAAGAATAATTTGATTTTCTTTTACAACTTCCTCTTGCAGAAGTAGCTCTTCTTGTTCTTGGGGGGAATAGTAGTTGCTCATGGTTTTATCTGAATGTTTCAAAGGTAAAGAGAATGCACTATAGGGTAAACATTATTTATAAAAATCTTATTGCATAAATAAAAAAAAAGCCCCGTTTTCACGAGGCTTTTCAGAACTAATATATTGATTGTTAGTCGTTATCGTTTGATGTGGCCACTTGTTGAATGGCCTCATTTAATTTCATGGGTTTATTGTTTTTGAAGGCAACAATAAACGCATCATCAAAACCAGCTTGTTTTAGCGTATCTCTCAGATTTTTTGCAGAAGAATAGGAAATCTCACCTCCCATAAAGAATCGCAACCATGATAAATCATCGAAACTTGTCATCATGGTTTTATCTGCTTTGCGTTCCAATCTTTGTTTAACCATTTCACGAGTATGTTTTCTAAAGGCGCCAATCTGAACTTTAAAAACTAATCCGGTCATGTCTGAAGACATATTTGCATCATTCATGGCCATCATATTTGTCATGGAAGTTTGAGAATTAGATGCATTTTTATTTTTTGCATTTTCTTTTGCTTCAGCAATCATTTCGGGAGTATAGCCACTTGCTTTCATTGCGGCCATTTGTGCTTCTGTATATTTTACACCTGTTGTAGATAAATCATTGTCGTCATCAATGCCAGCCATCAACGATTCATCCACATAACCTGATTCAGTTAATCGACGATTCGCAATTGCCATATCTTCCATACCACTTACGCTTCTGCTTAAGAAAATATCTTGCACATAAATATTGTCGCTGAATTCACCGAAACGGATTTCTTCTGTATGGGGTTGAAATCCTGTAGCCTCAACACGGAAAGAATAGGTGCCTGGTCCAGGTAATTCTACAGCATAAGAACCATTTGTTGCATTGGTCATTAAATCAGCAACGATAGTTTGATCTCCATTGCGTGTGATGATTAAATGAACTGCTTTTAAATCGGGTTGACCCACACAATTGAATTTTCCATTGATTGCTACAGGTAATTCTTCAGTGTTCGAATAGGGCATAGAATAAACGGTAAATAATCCAGGAGCCGTTTCTCTTTGACTCGTGAAATATGCTTTTTGCTCTTGTGTAGAGGCAACAAAACAAAAATCGTCATCAGGAGAATTATAAGGACTCCCCATGTTCTCGGGATTAGTCCAAGTTTTAGTTACTGTATTGTAGTAAGTTTTAAATAAATCAAACCCACCTGTTGAACTATGTCCGCGAGAACTGAAATATAAAATACGTCCATCACTATTACAAGTTGGGAATAGTTCATCTTGTGAGCCATTCACCATTTTATCAATAGCTTCTGGTTTGCCCCAATTGCCGTCTAAATCTTTTTCTACACGGTATATATCACGACTCGCGGTTTCATCATTTGATGCACTGTAATACATCACTCGACCATTTGCACTTAAGAAGATAGTAGGACCATCATCCTTACTTGCATTTGCTGATTTAATTATTTCATCAGGCATGCTTAGCAACTTTCCATTGGGGTTGTTAAAGACATATTTATTGTAAAAATCATAAGCGGCTGCTTCTGCACGCTCGGTGATAGCTGTTAATTTAGTGGTATCTAAATATTGCTTTCCATTATTGCACATTTCCATCAACTGAGGTGTTCCCCAACGACCTGCGTTCTTCCCACCAATAATTTTATTGAACTCAACAAACAACTGATTCGCCTCATCAAAGCGATAAGTGAAATGCATGGCACGTCCCATATAATAATAAACGTCTTCAGGTGTTTTAGGATGTTGAATGGCCATCTCCAAATAAGGGATAGCTTCTTTCTTATCCTTTCCTGCAATTAAAAGACAAATACCATAGTAGTAGTTGTACTTGTAATTTTTTGGATTGCTGCTCACGAGCTGTGCGTAAAGCGGCGACGCTTTTTCGTACTGCTTTGCCAAAAAGTATTTTTCGGCTGTCTTCGCTCTTGAATGCTCGGATTGTCCTCCCGCCATTGAAATTTCCGTAGAAATGCAAACCGATGTAAACATCAAGGTTAAGGCTACAAATATATTTTTCATTTTCCGCTATAATTTTTTCGCTCCTTATATACGCTCTTAGTAGAGCAGCGGTTACAATTTTAGGGGAAATCATGGCCTAATTTGGATTGATTTCATCATTAATCATTCAAGTAAAAAACAAATCAAAATAAAATAATTATTTCCAAATAAATGGATATCAATTAATTGCAAAAATAAATAGAAGCTGATTGATTTAAATCTTACAAAAACTAACTGGGCTTACTTCCCCCTTGAAATGCAATTTTTCCTTCATCACCGCTCAAAAGCCTTTCTATATTTTTTTGATGAGTGATTAAAACCAAAACACAAACAAACATGGCAAAAATGTTTAAACCTGGAATTGTTTCATGGTAGATGAACATAATTGAAATTGGAAAAGTTAAAGCGGAAAGCATAGAGCTTAATGAAACATAATGTGTTAATAAAATGGTGACTAAAAATACGGCAATACAAATCAATGCTGCACCAATATGTACAGCGCATAAAATGCCTAGTAAGGTGGCAACTCCTTTTCCACCTCTAAATCCAGCAAACACAGGGAAAATATGGCCAATTAAGGCCGCTAAACCCAAACTCAATTCTAAATTTACAAATTGTTGTGTATCGGGTAAATATTTAACAGTGAGCCAAACCAATTTAACAGCAACAAAGCCTTTTAAAATATCTAAAATTAAAACAGGTAAACCTGCTCTTTTACCAAGTACTCTAAAGGTATTTGTAGCGCCTGCATTTCCACTTCCGTAATCTCGAACATCGACTCCGTATAACAACTTTCCAATCCAGACAGCAGATGGAATAGAACCCATCATATAAGCAAGCAATACGAGACTTAGATTTGTAAAACTGATCATACGGCTTCAAATATATCAATTTAATGTTAAGAAGGAGGTTGAGGTCTTAATGCTTTACTAACAATTAAAACTTAATATGTTAAAAATCAATATATTGAATCTGGCAGCTAGAAGCCTGAAGCCTGAAGTTTGAAGCCAGTCGCGAGGCTTCGCGACTAGAAGCCTTACTGACCAAGAAATTTCTTGATGAACTCAGCTTTCTTGCGATCTGTGCTCAGCATGTATTCATAAGTTGGGGTATCGCCTTTCGCACTTGCCACTCTTTTTTCAGGTTTCAAATTATTGATGGCATCGTTAAACTTGTTATCGGATGAAATGGATTGCATGATTCCTCTCGAATAATTGAAATACCACCAACTTGCATTATCCGATTCTAAATATAGATTAAATACATCATTTCCTCTCTTTCTTTGGATTTCAAAGTATCCTTTTAGTTGTCGACTAATCGCATCCTTACCAATAAATCCAATGCCGATGGGTCCACGGGAACGAAAGGCCTGAGCTTGCATATCCCAATACATTTTAACATCCGACAAGAAAATAGTTTGTTGCAGTTCTTGCGGTATTTTTTTAGGCGCACCATATAAACTGTACTCTGTTATCATCTTATCCGCTTTTTCAATGCCCACTAATTCTTTCATTCCTCGCACCCATGTGGTTCGAGTATCATCGGTAGGTTTGAGTGTTGGATTTCCTGTGATGAGTTCTGACATGCTTTTTAATGCATCATTGTTGAACATGAAATCGAGACCGATTAAAACATCAAAATGAGTACTGTCATTATTGGTGTTGTTTTTTACATTTCCAATAACGGTCATGATGAATTGTCCAAATGCAGAGGCAAGATTCAATCGTCCTTCACCATACACCATGCAATTTGCATCATTCAACATCACCATATTACCTGGAGCATCAGGTGATATGATTTTTTCTGCTGATGCGACTTTGTAAACCTTAGCTTTATTATCATAACTCAACACACCCGTAGCAGCTATCAAATCCACATCGGTACTACGCTGTTTTGGGGAGATGAAAGATGCGTAAAATCCAGTACTATCACTCGCATGAGAAATAGCTAAAGATAATTTTTCTCCATTCTCATTTTTAGGTTCGTTGATGGGAATGGTAACTCCTTTTGGATCAATATCACTTCTAAAGCTAAACCAATTTGCAGGCAACTTCTCCTCACATAAGTGATTCACTTTTGCAAATCCATCAAAATTTAACAAAGGATTTGCTGCAGCAATATAAACTCCACCTTTGTATTGTATATTACTACTCAACATAAATTGAGCACTGTCGGGAATTACTCCATTGGCATAGGTTTGCAAGGAAGTATCTATTCCAATTCGTTCCAAGGCAATAAGATGTTTAGCTCCGGCAGGATCTGTATAGGCATATTTACCAGTTGCTGTATATTTTTTACGACCTAATATGTTTACTTCTGCTTCATTGATGTGATGCAATTTCGTGGTGGTATTCGCCACAATTTTTGCTTCAAGCAATGGTCGCATCACAGCATTTCTTTCAATCACAATAGTAGTGGTGTCGTTTGGTTGGATGGATGCATCCGCCACTAAAATTTCTTTTACTTTTCTTGCTTTAATTAAGTAATCAATCAAGCTGTATCGAGCCAAGCCTGCATTCCATCGCAAGGAATCTTGGTATGGATTGATGGACACGAAATCAGATCCTTCAATATTAAGTTTGGTATTGTCTTTATAATCGTCTCCAAATTCAACTTCCTGTTTGTCGATGAACCATTTGAATTGTGCAATGAAACAGATGTATTGATTTAAAGGAAAACTAACGAAAGAGCCTTTGCCATTCGAGATAAAGTCTCCAAAACGTTTTACTAAATCAATTTTCGATTTAACATTTTTTGTTTGGATGGCTAATACATTTGCATCATCCGACTTCAACTTGAAATCAGAAGTGTCAGCTCCATAAGCGTCTTGTTTAAAATAAAAATCCTTTGAATATAATTCCGACTCTAAGAAATAGGAATCTCCATTTCCGCCTAAGCCTTTAGATGCTAAAACAAGATTCCCATCGACTGTTACATTCTTGTCATAAATTTCAAGTTTCGATGATTTTTTAAAGACATACATCTTGTCTTCCTTAGGTCGCCAGTTAACATAGGTATCCGATCCATTTGCTTGTGGAAATCCAACACCTGCAATGGTTTCTTTTCTTAAATCCCAAGCGGTTTTATCCATGTTGGTGGAATCAGGAAAGAACACAATGTCTTTTGATTCCGATGATGAACTTAAATATTCTACTCTACCTTGACCGATTAATCCTGCATAACTTAAATCAATATGATTAAAGTAACGACCTTTTCCACCGTACATGGCATATCCATCTGATGGACTCTCACGCTCAAAACCGAATGAATAATCAGGACGAATAATGGCAGTTTCTGCAATGGTAGGGAAGATGCCACCTGATTCGAAATCCCCTTTGAACTTAAGTCCACCCGCTGAGAAATTATCAAGCGAATCAATGGTAAATGGATCCATCTTGAAGTAAAAATTATCGCGTTTGTAGACCGAATTGTAAATCGAAGGATGATCGTAATATACAAATGCTTCTTTGTCGCTGACGAAGATAGGGTAGGCGGGGTAACTTTTACGACTCGACTTATTCGTTAAACTATCAATGTAAATTTTACCAGTAACGTTTTGCAATGTGCTTTTCAATGGAATTAATTTGGGATTTCCATTTTCATCCAATTCCGTTTCGGAAACTACTTTTAATCGAATGGAATCTACATTCGCCAAATCAATTCTAAATTGATCATATAAAAACGTGAATTTCTTACCATAAAAATCACTTCTTCCAGCATGCACACGTCCACTGAATTCAAAATCTCTATTCTTTAACAAACGCATTTGTTGTTCTACAGGCGCAATCCATACTTGCTGCGAATCGCTTAAGAGTATTCTTCCAACACCTTGCAAATCCATATCAAAATTCATCAAATTCAACTTCGCGTTGGGAAGTGCTGAGATGACGGATTCGATTTCAATTTTATCGTAGTCTGTTTTATTGCTTCTTGCAGCTAAATAATAATAGAGTTTTTCGTTGATGGTGGATTCGTCGGTCTCAAAATCATAACTTAAAAATCCCTTGTTCGCTAAATAAATAATCAACGATCTTGCCTGTTGCTCACTCACTCTTAAATGCCGAGCAAAGTCAGGAACGTAAATGATCCTGCTATTTTTTTCAACGTATTGCTTGATGGTGTATAAAGGACTTACATCGGAGATTCCTTGAATTTTTTGATAGCGTTCATCGGTATAAAGATTACTTGACTCTAATACCATCTTACTTTCCCCTTGACCACTTAACATTTTTAATTCCATGATGGGATCATCAATCTTCCAATAAATCGCATCCACATACATATCCATTTGATGGAAAGAATTAAAAAATGGCATGGACACGCCCACACCTGAAGTCCGAATAAAGCTCAGTTCACGATCTTTGCTGATGTATTTCATCTCTACGGATGGATGATAAATACTATCCTGTTCGTAATAGCAAACCATGGCTGCATTATCCGAGCTAATTCGATCGGGGCGCACCACAAAACTCATAGACGAAACCACTAAGAAAAGTTTGTTCTTTCTTTTAAATGTGAGGGTTGCTTTTTGCTCTTTTGTTCCAGATCCAATCATCTTACTTCCCTGCTGCGAAAATCCGCCTACATAATCGGCATCCTTCACAATCTCTTTAATTCCCAATTTCAAATCATAAGAATTGAATCGGGGATAGGTCGCTTTTTCAGGAGTAACATTGGCTAAAATTTTATCGAGTACTTTGCCTCTTAAGGGTTCCTTAAAATATTGTTTATTATAAAACACAGCACTGTCTGTTCCCCATTCAGTACTTGTTAAATCAACGGTAACAGATAATATGTCAGCATAAGTAGTCGCCGAATTCAATCCAGCCCTCGACCAAAATAATTTTCCGCCTTTACCAACAAAGGTCTTGCTTAATGGGTAATAGTATCCACTTACTCCAGAAATAACACTACTATCTTCTTTCGCATAGCATGTCAAATCCATTTTTGGAAACTTAATTCGTGGTACAGTATCAAATTCAAACAAAAAATCACCTGTACTCGCTACCCATTTCGTAGAACTTGATTCATAGAGTGTATTTGAGGCAAAGAGTCCAGCCACATCTTCAATATAATTACTGTATCGTTTCGTACTTCCCGAAATAACTTTATCCAAACTGTTATGCCAATTCAAAAACATTTCCAAGTTCCTTCCCGACTCACTAAACGCCATGAGAGCGATTACATAATTGCTAAAATCAGGATAAGGCTTCATTCTCTTCTTCAACATATCGTTCGCTGTAGCAACGATGGTACGCATCTGCTCCCCTGTAAATTTGGGTGTCTTGATCCACATCAACTCAAATTTATCCATCAACTTCTCTGTCTCTTTCTTATTCGTAAGTTCCATATACCCTTTCAATTCATTAAAAAATGCCTCAGGCTCCGAGCTAAATGACTTAGGCGCTTGTCCAAGTGAAGTGAAACTGTTTAGTAATAGGAATAGAAAAAAGAAGTAAGTTATATTTTTGTTCATTTTATAGATATTAGTCGCGAGGCTTCGCGATTAGAGGTTAGAGGTTAGATTTTTTAACCTCATGTATTTTCAGCATTACTTATAAATCTTAAAATTCAAAATTCACTTTTTTATTGCATTAGGTAGCTTAAAGCTTGCAGTCAATAACTATCTAGTAAAAATTGCAGGATCCAACAACCAACATCCAACATCCAACCTCTAAAATCTAACCTCCAACATCCAACATCCAACATCTAACCTCCAACCACAAACCGCGCGCAGCACCAATCATTGTCTTCCGTATTAGAGACAAATTCAAATCCTAATTCGGTTGCTTTTTTGGTAATGATCGCTAAGTCTTGAAGGTAATAGCCACTCGTGATCAATTCTCCGCCTTTCGACATGGTTTCTTTATACAACGACAGATCATTCAAAATAATATTTCGATTGATATTCGCAATAAAAATATCACAGGATAAACCCTTCAGCGCATCAGCTTCACCCTCGTAGACTTCAATATTTTTACACGAATTCTTTAAAACATTATCTACTGAATTTTCCACTGCATTGGCGTCATTATCGATAGCAATTGCACTCTCGGCACCCAATTTCATCGCCAACACTGCAAGAATTCCTGTTCCACAACCCATATCGATGATTTTTTTCCCCTTAAAATCCATCTTCAACATCATTTCCATAACTTGAGAAGTAGTAGGATGATGGCCGGTACCAAATGCCATTCGCGGCTGGATAATAATTTCTAATGGATAACCAGGATTCTCAGGATGAAATTCAGCTCTTACATATATTTTTTCACCGATCATTTCAGGCTGATATGCCTTCTCCCATTCTTCATTCCAGTTTTGCCATGGAATTATTTTTGAAGAATAACTCGCCTCACAACCTAATTCAATGCCATCATTAATTATTTGACTGACTAATTCTTCATTATAAACATCTGATGGAGAGTAAGCCAACAGGCCTTGCTCCGTTTCAGTAAACATGTCAAATCCCATTTCAGCTAAATGATACGACATGTACTCTCGGAATGGGTCCAAAGGACTAATTTTGACATCTAATTCAATATATTCCATTGGTATAAAATTAGATTTTTGTCAGCTAAAGATTGGTTAAACGGATGATTGTTTATGAACATGTCGAATAAAAATGAAATATTTGGAAATCGAGTGATAGACTTTCTTTTAAGTCTGGAGCCCGACTTCAAAAGCCCTCGCGGAGTAGAAGTATTGAATCCGTATAAAGATGCAATTGTTCAAGCTGTTGTGAATAAATATTATAAAAAGTATTATTCTACCGATGAGAAACGCATCTTTCTTTTTGGAATTAATCCCGGTAGATTAGGATCAGGCATCACTGGAGTTAGCTTCACCGACCCAGTAAATCTTTTGAATGATGCTAAAATCGATCATCCTTTTGCATTGAAGTCAGAGTTGAGTTCTCAATTTATTTATGAAATGTTTGAAAAGTATGGAGGTATTGAAAAATTTACCCGTCACTTTTTTCTTTCTTCAGTTTGTCCACTCGGTTTTATGATGGATGGTAAAAACTTAAATTATTATGATTCAGCACTCCTTCAAAAGAGAGTTCAGCCCTATGTTATTGCTAAAATGAATCAGCAAATTCTATTGGGTGCCCATACAGGAATTGCTATTTGCTTGGGTGAAGGTCAAAACTACAAGTATTTCAAGGGATTAAATGACAAAATGAAGTGGTTTCAAGAAATCATTCCTCTTCCTCACCCTCGGTTTGTGCTGCAATACAAACGTAAGGAAAAAGAAAAGTTCATAAGTAAGTATGTTTCAACACTCGAATCAGTAAAAAATCTCCTCCAAATAAGCTAGTTTTGGCTCTTCAATGAAGAACGAAAAACTCTATAAATTTGCCCACTTTTTAGCGGGCTTCGTAGTAATTTTGCATGGAATTGGTGAATTGGATTATGCACATGGCTCACCTTGGTTTTTCTTTGTCGCTGGATTTCTGATGATCTTAGTCGCGGCTTTTCATCATCGCATTCATGCAATCTTTGGAAATGGAGAAAGCGTTTTATTTTTCATCGAGGCGGCGGTTCAATTATTCATCGTTTTTCATTATTTTGAAAGAGGCAAAAAAGCATTGCCTTTCGCACATCTATTCGCTGCAGGTGTGTATGTTTATGTTGGATACATTCGATTGTTGGGTAAAAAACCATTCTGGAAAAAAGGAAAATGAATAGGATTTTAATTATAAATGCAAAAGGAATTGTCCAGCATGGACGAAGTCATATTATTAGAGGTAACGACATGAAAGAGCTTCCCGTGATGGAAAACGGGTGGATCATGATTGAAGGAGATAAAATAGTTGGCATCGGCCACATGGACGAGCCTTTTCATTCTCCAGTAAACGATGTAGTGGATGCGACTGGTAAATATGTACTACCTTCTTGGTGTGATTCGCATACTCATATTGTTTTTGCTGGTTCACGGGAAAAGGAATTTGTGGATCGTATTCATGGAAAAACATACGAAGAAATTGCTCGTAATGGAGGAGGAATTTTAAACTCTGCCAAACTATTGCAAAATACCGATGAGTCGGAGTTGTATGATGCAGCCTTTGCTCGACTCGAAGAAGTAATTCATTTTGGAACAGGTGCTATTGAAATTAAAAGTGGTTACGGACTCACCTATGAAGCCGAATTAAAAATGCTTCGTGTTATAAAAAGATTGAAAGCTTCTTCTCCTTTGATTATTAAATCTACTTTTTTAGGAGCACATGCACTTCCCGTTGAGTTTAAAGAAAAGAGATCGGAGTACATCGATTTACTCGTGAATAAACTTATACCAGTGATTGCCGATGAAGGTTTAGCCGATTACAACGATGTATTTTGCGATCGTGGATTCTTTACCGTAGAAGAAACAGATCGAATTTTAGAAGCTGGTGTAAAACGTGGATTGCGTCCGAAAATTCATGCGAATGAATTGGATTTTTCAGGTGGAATTCAAGTTGGAGTGAAACACAATGCGCTTTCCGTTGATCATCTCGAGTGTACCGGCGACGACGAAATCAAATGTTTACTCGATAGTGATACGATGCCTACGTTATTGCCCAGTACTGCTTTCTTTTTGAAAATTCATTATCCGCCAGCTCGTAAAATGATTGATGCTGGATTACCTGTAGCGCTTGCTTCTGATTTTAATCCGGGATCAAGTCCGAGCGGGAAAATGTCATTCGTTTGTACACTCGCTTGTTTGTATTTAGGTATGAGTCCAGAGGAAGCCATTAATGCTGCCACACTCAATAGTGCTTATGCGATGGGCGTGATGGATCAAGCAGGAAGTTTTGTGAAAGGAAAGCAAGCTAATTTATTTATCACAAAAAAATTGCCTTCGTTGGCTTCACTACCTTATTCTTTTGGTAGTGATTTGATTGAATCGGTGATGTTAAATGGTGAATTTCAATAGACGATTTATACCATGGAATTAGTCGTTTACGACCATTTAAAAATCAATGAAATTACTCGACCTCGTGTTGGAGAAATCCGTTTGGGCGAAAATGTAAAAACCATTCCTTGGGATCGAAAACAGAATTGGCAACAAGCATTGACGGATATGCCTGGTCGTTATGTACTGCTCGGTCTACCTGAAGACATCGGTATTCGTGCTAATTTTGGAAGAGGAGGAGCCTATTCTGCTTGGCAGCCCGCCTTAAGTACATTGCTCAATATTCAGAGCAATGCTCGTTTTCTTGGGGATGAACTTATCGTGTTGGGACATATTGACTTTTCAGAGGCGATGAATGAAATGAAAAATTTGGATGTTCAGAATACGGAGTCGTTGCAACGGGCTCGAGAACTTGTTTCTGAAATCGACGAAGTAGTGCATCCAATTTTAAAATCCATTTTTGATGCAGGAAAAGAAGCTATCATCATTGGTGGTGGACATAATAATGCTTACGGATTGTTGAAAGGATTGTCTAGGGCCATGAAAGATAAAGGCCAACAAGAGATAGGATGTATCAATTGCGATGCACATAGCGACTTCAGAAGATTGGAAGGAAGACACAGTGGAAATGCATTTAGCTATGCTGTGAATGATGAATATTTACAGCGTTATGCTATTATTGGATTACATGAAATCTTCAATATTTCTCAAGTGATGGATGATTTCATCCACAACAAAAAATTGCAAACAACTTGGTTCGAAGAGATTTTTGTTAGAGAAGAAATAACTTTTCAGGAAGCCGTGATGAAAGCGGTACAATTCAATAAAGGAATTCCCGTCGGACTCGAACTGGATTTCGATATCATTCAGAATATTCCATCCAGTGCAAAAACATCTAGCGGAATTAGTACCATTCAAGCTCGACAATACGTTCATTGGGTAGCAACAAATTCCGATGTAAAATATTTCCATCTCGCAGAAGCCGCGCCCATCTTGTCACATATCAAAACCGATTTAAAAACCGGGAAACTCATTGCTTACCTGGTAAGTGATTACATCAAAGCAAGAAATCAAATACAAACAATATAATCTTTACAATAGAATTCATCCATCATGAAACAACTTATTGAATGTGTACCTAACTTCAGCGAAGGACGCGACACTCCTTCGCCAAGGCTACTGAGTGCACGCATTTCTTCACCAAGGATGCAGATTACACAAACTGCTTCTGAATATTGTCGTTCCATATAGTTTTCAAGCGACACAGATCAATCTATTCTCTATGCAAACTTAAATAATCAAAAAAAATCAATCATAATCAATCATGATAATCTGCGGCCCCTTTCATCTTTTATCCACCGTAGATCTAAACTTCTAATGTAATTTCTATGAAACAACTCATTGAATGTGTTCCTAACTTCAGCGAAGGACGCGACGAAAAAATTGTACAGCAAATTGCAGATGCAATTCGTTCTGTTGATCGTGTTAAACTTTTAAATGTTGATCCAGGTAAAGCCACCAATCGTACCGTAATGACACTCGTGGGTGAGCCTGATGCCGTTGTGGAAGCCGCTTTTAGAGGTATTGAAATGGCTGCGCAACTCATCGACATGAGCAAGCATAAGGGAGAACATCCTCGAATGGGAGCTACCGACGTTTGTCCATTTATTCCCATTGCAAATATTACCATGGAAGAGACAGCTGCATGGAGCAAGAAGTTGGCAGAAAGAGTAGGGAAAGAATTGAACATTCCGATTTACCTCTATGAAGAAGCACAATCCAACAAAGAAAGAAGTAATCTTTCCATTATCCGTGCAGGAGAATACGAAGGATTTTTCAATAAAATAAATGAACCACAATGGAAACCGGATTATGGTCCTGCTGTATTTTCTGCGAAGACAGGTGCTACTGTCATTGGAGCACGTGAATTTCTCATTGCTTATAATGTTAACCTCAATACAAAATCAGTGAAGCGCGCGAACAGCGTTGCTTTTGATATTCGAGAAGCGGGCAGAGTGAAAGTGGATGAAAAAGGAAAAAAAGTGTTGGATGCTGCAGGGAATGAAGTACGAATTCCTGGAACATTGAAAGGGGTGAAGGCTATTGGATGGTATATTGATGAGTATGGAATTGCCCAAGTGTCTATTAACATCACTCAATTTAGAGAAACGCCTTTGCATATCGTTTTTGAAGAGTGTTTTGAGAGTGCTTATCGTCGTGGACAAAGAGTAACCGGATCTGAATTAGTAGGCTTAGTTCCGCTTTCATCGATGTTGGAAGCAGGAAGATATTTTCTCAAAAAGCAAAAGTTGAGTGCCGGTGTGAGTGATGAAGAACTCATTCACATCGCTGTGAAATCAATGGGCTTAGACGAACTCGGACCTTTCAACCCACAAGAACGCATTATTGAATATCAACTTGAAGCTGAACAAAAGCGACTAATTGATATGAATTTAGTAGCGTTTGCAAATGAAACAGCGAGTGAATCTCCAGCGCCTGGAGGTGGATCTATTTCGGCCTATGTAGCAACGCTGGGTGTATCTTTAGGAACCATGGTTGCGAATTTAAGTGCATCCAAAAAAGGATGGGAAGACTCATGGGAAGAATTTAGCGATTGGGCGGAGAAAGGACAGCAATTCAAAAAGCAATTAATGCATTTGGTGGATGAAGATACGCGTGCATTCAATATGATTTTGGAAGCTTTTAAATTACCAAAAGGTACCGATGAAGAGAAAGTAATTCGCAAAGAAGCGGTACAAGCTGCTACAAAGTTTGCTATTGAAATACCATTTCAAGTAATGGAAGTGACGCTTCAAAGTATGCAAGTCATGAAAGCGATGGTTGAAAAGGGAAATCCGAATTCCATCACCGATGCAGGAGTGGGTGCACTCTGCGCAAGAACTGCGGTGTTGGGAGCGCACATGAATGTTCGAATCAATGCTTCAGGATTCAGTGATAAAGCGTACTTGGAAAAAATACTTGCAAGAGCTATAAAAATAGAGGGCGAAGCTGTGCAGATAGAGAAGGAGATTATAGAAAAAGTTAATGTTGCAATAGGGTAAAGAAACGTGAATTAACGCGAAATGCGAATAAACACGAAAATGCGAAAGTGCGAAATGCTTGCCTTTAGCTTGTCGACGGGCGATTGAACAAAGGGTAAGAGCAAAGGTCGCGGAGAAAATCATAAAAAATCATAGCGAAACCTCGCTATCATCTTAACAAATCTGCGTGCCATCAAATTTAAATTGCACGATAATTTATTATGAATCGAATTTTTATATGCTAGTATCGAATCTTGATGATAATCGGGTTTAACATCCCACTACTAACTTCCAATTAAAAAAACAGTGGGTAACTTATGCAACTCTGGTTTGTTGTTTTTCCATTCTTTTACTTTGAGTGTGCGGATCATCTCTTCTGGAGTGTTGATGGATACCGCCAAACAAAGTTTTGTTTCTCCACCGAGATGCTGAAGTAAATCCGATAGGACTTGATTATTGCGGTAGGGGGTTTCGATAAAAAGCTGGGTTTCTTTTCTTGTTTTGGCGGCTTCTTCCATTCGCTGAATTTTCTTCATGCGTTCGGTTTTATCGATGGTGATATAACCATGAAAACAAAAACGTTGTCCTTCCAATCCAGATGCCATCAAGGCGAGGAGTAGGGAAGAGGGTCCAACCAAAGGAACTACTTTGACGCCCATACGATGCGCTTCTGCAACGACCAAGGCGCCTGGATCCGCTACACCCGGACATCCAGCCTCACTCAAAACACCCATAGAAATGCCCTCCTTAAGTGGCAACATCAATTGAGCTATATTTTGATTTGGATCGTGTTTGTCGAGCACCTCGACGCTTAAATCGCTTTGTGCATAAACAATATTGCATGTTTTCAGAAAAGCACGAGCGGTCTTTGAATCTTCAACAATAAAATGTTTTAAATTTCGAATAATGTTGAGCGTGCCTTCGGGTAAAAAATCATTTACATTTTCAGCACCGAGGGTGGAAGGTATTAAGTATAGGGTTGGAAGCATGGGCAAAGATAATTCAGAATTATGAATTCAGTCCCGATAGCTATCGGGATCAGAATTACCCCCGCCCCCTTAGTTTCATCTGCTTTGTAAGTCATACACACAACCAGTAAAAGGTAAAAGCTTTGTAGTAATTCATAATTTTTAATTCTGAATTCTAAATTGTTTCAATCCTCAACAATAAATTTTCTTGTCGACCTTCCTTCCTTCGATTCCAATTGGACTAAATACATTCCGCTGGGCAAATGGTCAATATCGATGGCTTGTTTTGAAGAATTTATTATAGATGAATAAATTTTCATGCCTACTAGATTAAAAATAGTAATGGTATTTTCATCATTACTCAATGTGGAAAATTCAATATTTAATAGATTGCTTGTAGGGTTCGGATATATTTTGAAAGAAGCTTCATTTGAAAGCTCATTTACAGAAACCAATTGTGATAAAGGTCTTTTCCAAACACCACCATTAGTTGTTCCTGCAAAGAGATATAGGTTGCTTGAGGCTAATGCTTGAATATTAAGGTCAGGTAAACCTGTATTTACAGTGGTCCAAGTGGAACCATGATCATTTGACATAACAATACCACCAACTCCAGTCCCAACAAAAATGTAATTTCCGACAAGTTCAATGAGAAATGGGTTTCCATTCAGCGGTAATGTTGAATTCATTAATGTCCAAGAATTTCCTCCATCTGTAGACCAATAAAAATAACCACCAAATGCTGTAGCGTATAAATTGTTTCCTTCAAATGCAAGGGTTGAAATACTTGGTTGATTAATACCAATATTAGCCGTTGTCCAACTAAGACCACCATCATGGGATACATTTAATCCTCCGTTATGTGTACATGCAAATAATGATGTATCAATTGCAACAACTGAATAAACAGCTGATGAAGACAATCCAGAATTAGATTGACTCCAACTGACACCATTATTTGAAGAACGAAACACTCCACTAAATGTCGAAACATATAATTCGGTACCGTACTTCATTATATCATTAATGAATGAAGTTGTTAGTCCAACATTTATGCTTGTCCATGTAGTTCCTCCAGTGTTAGAATAATAGATTCCAGAATTATTTGTTCCTACAAAAATCTCATTTCCGTCTTTTAAGATGCACCTAATTGAGGTTAAAGTGGGTAAATTACCAGTTAAAATCGTCCATGCACTTCCATTAACATGGGTTGACGAAATGCCAGCATTTACTGTTCCTGCAAAAAGTGTAGTGTCATCTATGATCATGGAACTAATTAAACTTACGTTTAAGCCATCATTGGAGGGGACCCATCCCATACTTCCATTGACATATACACCACTTCCAAAAGTTCCAACATAAAGTCCTCCATTTTGACTTGTAGCTCTTACATCAAATCCACTTAAACTTGGATGATACAAACTCCAAGTTGAACCATTGAATATAAATAGCCCTCCTTCTGTACAAGCGAAAATTGAACTGGTAAAATTGCTAACTCGGTTTACATCCATATTTGTTAATCCAATATTTATAGGACTCCATAAAACACCATTGTTTGAAGAATGAAAAATACCATTAGAAGTTGACAAATAAACATCTTGACCTATAATATCGATCGACCGAATAGCTGTATTTGTTAAACCATTATTTACAGGAGTCCATAAACCTCCATTATTAGTTGTTACATAAACACCCAGGCCAGGTATCCCTGCATACATATGAGTTCCGTTAGCACTTATAGATTTCACTTGCAAATTCCCTAATCCAGTGTTTACTGAAGTCCAAGTATTTCCACTATCACTCGACATAAAAACTCCCATTGAATTGATAGCAGCAAAAATGTTTCCGTTACTAGTTGTCAAATCGGATATAAATTGTGCTGGTACTCCATTGGTGAGTAGGGTCCATGATGTACCACCATTACTAGACTTGTAAAGTCCGCCTCCAGTACAAATAATAATATCACTTCCCATCAAAACCATATCACAAACAAAAAGGTTATTCAATCCTGTGTTGACTTCGTTCCAAGTTAATCCTCCGTTGGATGTATAATAGACTCCCCCTCCATAAGTACCAACATATTGATCTGTTCCATTAAATAAAAAACTAGAAATACCTCCACCACCGGGACCATTTGCAGATTGCCATTGTGCTGCAACAGTAAAATGGCAAAATATTAAAATGAATAGGATGTAATTTTTTTTCATTGCATGAAGTTTAGTAATAATGATATCAATCTTCAATAATAAATTTACGCGTAGACCTTCCTTCCTTCGAATCACATTGGGCTAAATACATACCACTTGGTAAATGGCTAATGTTGATGGATTCTTTTGCTGATGAATTTACTGTTGATGAATAAACAATTTGACCATATGCATTGATTAGCGTAATTATATTTACTTGGTCTTACCTTTCTTTTAAATCGATATTTAAAACATTATTTGCAGGATTTGGATACAAGTTAAAGTTCACAGGGTTAGATATTTCTTCTGCTCCTACAAGAGGAGCTAAAGGAGTTTTCCAAACACTTTTATCCCATGTGCCTGCAAAAAGATATCCATCATGTGTGGCAATAGATCTTACTGCACTAAATAGTGAATTTGAATTCACATTACTCCAAGTATACCCAAAGTCATTGGATTTTTTTACCCCGCCACTTGTTGCTACAAAAAGAAAATTATTATAACCTACCATGTCATAAGTTGCTCCAAACGATGCAGCAATACTTGGTGTCCAACTCACTCCATTGTCGGAAGAGGTGAATACCCCTCCACCAAAAGTTCCTGCAATTAAATATCCGTTATGCGATAAAATTTTTGAAACTACAGCTCCCGAAAATCCACTACTAGTGGGTGACCAAGAAGCTCCATTATTGCTCGATACATAAACACCATATCCATAAGTTCCAGCGAATATACTGGTTCCATTTTTTGCCATGCTCATCACTATTGGACTTCCCATTCCTGAATTCATCATATTCCAAGTAATCCCGTTATCATTAGTATGCAATATGCCGGAATTAGTTCCTACAAAAATATTTGCTCCATCTACCAATACTGTGTTTAAATAGAGGTTGTTTAATCCTGTGTTCAATGATGCCCATGATACCCCACTGTCGATTGAAGAAAATATTCCATCTCCCCAAGTTGATAGATACATCACAGAATCTACAATTAAAACTTGTGTAATGTTACAAACTGGCAAACCGTTATTTTGACCTGTCCATGTAACCCCATTGTCATTTGTGTAAGAAAAACCAGATGATTCGGAACCAGCATAAAGATTAATCCCATCGGTAGCAAGAGATGATATAGCACTATTTACTAATCCAACACTTGAAGCATTCCAATTCAATCCACCATTTGCAGATGAGTAAACTCCACCGCCATCAGAACCTACAAAAAGTATAGAATTATGAATGCTTCCCGAAATAATGGAACTGTTAAACAATCCAATATTACTTGTCGACCAAGAAGCCCCAGCATTATTCGAATAAAATAAACCAGAATCATTAGTTCCTACAAATAGATCTGAGCCATTAATAAAAATTGTTCTTACTTGCAAACTAGTCAGTCCTGAATTAATTGAATTCCATTGTGTACCTCCATTATTAGAGTGAAAAACACCTCCTGTGGCACCTACAAAAACATCTTGCCCATTTAAAGCAATACAAGAGAAATTAGTACTTGAAATTCCATTATTTAACAGATTCCAACTAGCACCATTGTTAATTGATTTATAAAGTCCAACTCCATTTACACCCGCATAAATCTCAGATCCGTTTGATGCCAATGCCCACACTTCTGGGTTAGCAATGCCCATATTTATAGGACTCCAAGAAACTCCATTATTGTTTGAAACAAACATCCCGCTATCATACGTCGCAGCAATAATTGAAGTGCCATCTACAATCATTGAAGTTACATAGGTAGAAGGTAATCCATTACTAAGTTGAATCCAAGAATTACCATTGTTATTGGTGGTGAAAATTCCATTATCAGTACCTGCAAAAGTCGACGTGCCGTTTGTCAATAGAGTATAAATGCCTGTGCATAGCAAGCCCGAATTTTTTGGTGTCCAGGTAGCGCCATTATCTATCGAAAGGAAAACTCCAGCTCCATAATATCCAACTCCGCCTAAAGTTGTTGCAACAAAAAGGTTATTTCCATTGGAAGCGAAAGAAGAAATATATCCTCCTCCTGGTCCACTCGTCTGTTGCCATTGTGCTGAAATGGTGTGATGGCAAAATATTAAAATTAATAGGATGTAAAGTCTTTTCATAGAATAAAGATAGGGAAAAATTAGGAATTAAGAATTAAGAATTCAGAATTACCTCGCCCCCTTAGTTCTAGTCTAATGCAACTGCTATTTTCTTATAAGTAACTGAATGGTAAGTCATACTCGCAAGCAGTAAAAAGAAAAGCGTTGGTATTAATTCTTAATTCTTAATTCTTAATTCTAAATTCTAAATTAACTCCGGTGGAGTTCAAGCACGGTAATTTCAGGCAAAATCCCCACACGTCCAGGGTAGCCTAGGAAACCAAGTCCTCGGTTGACATACAGCTGTTGCTTTCCCTCTGTATAAAGTCCTGCCCATTCTTTGTAAACATATTGAACTGGACTCCATTTAAAATTGGGGAGTTCGATGCCAAATTGAAAGCCGTGAGTGTGTCCGGCTAAGGTGAGATTAATCTCAGGAAAATCTTTGATGACTTCTCCTCGCCAGTGACTCGGGTCGTGAGAGAGTAAAATATTGAAATCGCTGTATTGAATATTTTCAGTGGCTTTTGGTAAACTTCCATACTTCGGAAATCGCAAATGCATACTGTAATTCTGTACACCGATGAGCGTAATTTTTTCACCGTCTTTTTCAATATGACGATGTTCATCCATCAAGATATTCCAGCCCATCTCTTTATGACCTGCAATTAAAGTAGCCAAGTTTTCACGCTTTAATTCATCGGAATCCCATTGAACATAATCACCATAGTCATGATTCCCGAGCGTAGAAAATACACCATGCTTTGCTTTTAATTTTGACAAAGCCGCTTTGTGCATATTCAATTCATCCGAGCGATTGTTCACTAAATCGCCTGTGAATAGAATGATATCGGCATTTTGTTCATTGATGATGCGCACTGCTTCTTCTAACGGTTCCGAACTAACGAAACTCCCCACGTGCAAATCAGAAATTTGAATGATTTTATATCCGTGAAAAGCTTTTGGCAAATTTGCTAAATTCAATTTTATATTTTTTACCTGATAATCATACGCTCCTTTTACCATTCCATAAATCAATCCGACAAAAGGAATAGCTGCCACCACTAAACCACTTCGAACTAAAAAATCGGAGCGAGAGATACCCTTATTGAGAATGGCTGGAATTGCGGACGGGTCTAGAACTTCTTTACCAGGAAATATTTTTTCATACGCCCATTTTACTCCTCTGAAAATATCGTCTGTCAATAAAAATAAAATGATGAACAACTTGGAAAAAGTGATGATAAATACCATCGCTCCAGCATACGTCTTAATTGCTTTTGGCCAGGTCGACCAATCTTTGATTATCATAGCCAGTAAAACAGAAATCGTAAAGACGGTTAAACTCCAAAAAGCAACGCTCACGATTTTCTGTGTTGTTAGGGATGTATTTCTAAATGCGAATTTGAACCCTTGAAAAACGTAGAAGTCAAGTGCAAGAATAATGAGAATGAAGATAATAATTCGTAATGTCATTTTTGGGATTTAATTACAATAAGGTTTAAGCTTTTTTAAACACGTAGGCACTAAAGGTCACAAGAGGTCACTTGAGGAATTTGATTTTTCAATAGCCCCTCGCCTTTGGAGAGGGGTTGGGGAGAGGCTAGAACGTTAATGTGCCAATAATCTTTTTCATTTCGAGTAATAAGTATTTCATGCTTAAGCTTTCATCTAATAGTGAAGCCTCGCGACAAGCATACGAGAGCACAAAGGCAATTTGTTTTATGATGAACATTAAACTGTGTACTTTAGTTTTCTTAAGTTTTTATAGTGATCTCAAGATTTTTTTTAAATTCTCTAGTGTTCTCAAGTGTTCTCTAGTGTCTCTAGTGTTTAACCTTGAGTCTCTAGGTAAACGAGTGTCTCCGTTTTATATTTAATAATACTTGAAATTTCTAAGGCGACAATCTAAATACCATCCAGCCTGCAGGTGAATCTTCATAGAGGAAACGATCGTGAAGGCGATTGGGTCGTCCTTGCCAAAATTCAATTTTTTCGGGAATCAAGCGATAACCACCCCAATGCGCAGGACGCGGAATCACTTTGCCTTCGTATTCTTTCTCGATTTGAGCTACACTTTCATCAAGCTCAGCTCTGCTTTTAATCACTCTGCTTTGAGTGGAAGCCCAAGCCCCAATTTGACTCTCTCTAGGACGAGATTGGAAGTAACTATCACTTTCTTCTGCCGACACTTTCTCCACTTTCCCTTCAATCCGCACTTGGCGAGCCTGAACCTGCCAGAAAAAATTGAGGCAGACCTGTGGATTCCCCAACATCTCAATTCCTTTCTTACTGTCGTAATTGGTATAGAAAACAAAGCCTTTTTCATCCACTCCTTTTAGTAGAACAATTCGGGAACTGGGCTTGCCTTCCGATACCGTACTCAAATCCATAGCATTAGGCTCTGGCTGTTGAGCAGCGATGGCTTCCTTCATCCAAATTTCAAATTGAACTAATGGATTCTCATGTAATTGATTCTCAATCAACACACATTTATCATATTGATTTCTAGTGTTTTGTAGATACTGATTAATATGCTCCATGGAGGACAAAGGTAAAGGATAATCAGTCAAAATAAATTCACTGTTCATTATCAATGCTATTGAAAAAATACCAGTCGATGTTGATTTTTTTACAAACTGTTGGCGAAGCATTTCCGTATTAAGTACAAGCTGGCATGTTTTTAGTCGAGCAAAAATTAAGAGAAGTGTACTAGTTTCACCCTCTCAAATTAGCTCGAGAGGACCCAAAACGGCGATTGTTGAACAAGTGTAAAAATCAAGAGGTATGAAAAAGCTAAATAAACCGGTCCAAGGCAGTTTACTAATATCTGAACCCTTTCTTTTAGATTCTTATTTTAAGAGAGCAGTGGTTCTTCTAAGTGAGCACGACGAAAAAGGAACGCTGGGTTTTATCTTAAATAAACCGACCGATGTAAGTTTGAATGATGCAGTTGACGATTTTCCAGAGTTTAAAGCGCCACTTTACTTTGGTGGTCCGGTGGAAACGGATACGTTGTTCTACATACACACTGTAGGACATTTGCTAGAGGGATCGAAAGAAATTTTGAATGGCATTTTCTGGGGTGGGGATTACGATCAATTAAAGTTCTTAATAGATACTAAACAAATTCAACCTGATCAGATTCGTTTCTACGCAGGCTATTCAGGATGGGAGCCTAAGCAACTCGACCATGAGATGAAAGAAAAATCATGGTTAGTTTTTAAAGCAAACCGTGAATTTACATTCGCAAATAATCCACGCTCATTGTGGAGTGAAGTATTGAGAAGTATGGGAAATGAATATGCGATACTCGCTAATTTCCCAGAAGATCCCAATCTCAATTAAAAAGAAAATTTCCCGTAATTGGGTTAACGATAGGGGAGGACCGGGGGGTTCTCCCTTCTTTTTTTGATGGAATGAAGTTTCTACTTTATATACTTCTATAAAAAAATTAACTCGAAAAAAATGTTTAATTCAAAATCATAGAAAAGAAAATAATCAAATTTTCCAACAGGCTAATTTATCCTGGGCTTCTTTTAGTGTATAATTCTTTCCTTGCTTAGCTTGATCCATTCCAATTTGAATTTTTTCCAATAGAATTATCCCGTCAATTAATTCATCACTCGAAATATAATCAGGCAAGCTCATTAAATATTTTAAAACTTTCGTTCTCTTTAACATGATTATGCTAACTACTTATTAATATTTTTAGCTAGATTTTCTTTTTTAATAATTCTAAAACTTTATTTGGATCTTGACGATTATCCCAAAAAGCTACAACTATTAATTGACTATCTGTTATTAAGTAATAAATGCTAAATTGTCCAATTGATGAAACTCGAATGTCATGGTGGCTTGTCAATTTAAAAGCTAAAGGGTTATTTAATATTATTTTTAATCTTGATTTGATTAATTTAATAAGTCGTTCTGGATATTTAGTTGACTTATTTTTTATTGCCCAAAATCTTAAGATTTCCCTTCTTTGTTGAGCAGCTGTTTCAGTCCAAACTACATCTCTTTTAGCCATTGAAGATCATTTTTGTCTAAGTCTTCTTGAGAAATTAATTTACCATTTTTTATATCATCCTCACTTAAATTAAGAAGTAAAATTTGCTCTTCTGATAATTTTACAACATCTGTATCAATGGAGCTATTCTCAACGAGCTTATAAAGTGCCGCAAGGTAGTCCTTATTGGATATGGTTAAAAGCTTTTCTATAATGCTGTTTCTTAATGAGTCAACCCTATTCATAGCTTGTTTTTCTTTCAAATTTCGGAAAAATTTTCTTATTTACAAAATGATAAATTTAAGGTGTCTCCGCTTTACCTAGTTTTGCATCATGTCAGTGAACATACTTCCCATAGAAAAATTTTTAGAGCAAAGAAGAATGAGAAATGCGGTACTTTTTGATACCCGCAGTGAAAAGGAGTTTGAGAAAGCTTGTATTCCGGGTGCCGTTTCATTGCCATTATTGAATAATGAACATCGACATATCATCGGTACCATCTACAAAGAAAAAGGAAGAGAAGAAGCTATATTAAAAGGATTTGAATTAGTGGGGCCGTTGTTTCATGAGAAATTAAAAATGGTTCGCGATTTAGCTGGTGACAAGGAAGTGTTTTTGTATTGTTGGAGAGGTGGAATGAGAAGTAATATCATGGCATGGCTCATTCGTATGATGGGAATGAAAGTGACAATGCTCGAGAAAGGATATAAATCTTATCGTAATTGGGTTCTAAATCAATTTCAGCAACCGTATAAAATTTTAATTTTAGGAGGGATGACAGGGAGTGGAAAGACGGAAGTTTTGCAAAAACTTAATGCACTCCAAGAACAAACCATCGATCTCGAACACCTTGCTTGTCACAAAGGATCTGCATTCGGCTTACTGGGAATGCCCGAACAACCTCGACAAGAATACTTCGAAAATTTGTTAGCAGAGCAATTATCGTCCGTCAATACAAATGAAATTCTTTGGCTAGAAAACGAGAGTCGAAATATTGGTCAAATTACGATTCCGGAATTTTTATTTGCACAAATGAGAAAGGCAAAAGTAGTGGAGATGGAAGTGAGTACAGAAGAAAGATCTGAGCGTATTTTGAAAGAGTATGGAATTTTTTCTATCCACTTACTCGAAGAGCAAACACGAAGAATTGAAAAGCGTTTAGGTGGTCAACATATGAAGCGTGCAATAGAATTTTTAATGGAGAATGATCTTCATCAATGGCTAGAAATTATTTTAGATTACTATGACAAAACGTACACATACAGTAATTCGAAGAGGGAAAATAGTACATTCATAAAAATTCCCTTTCAGTGGACAGATCCAGAAGTGGGTGTTCGAAAATTATTATTGGCAAAAAAGCAAATTACTAATTAATAAATAGCAAAAGTGAAGATGAGTGAGCCCATCAAATTAACACAATTTAGTCATGGATATGGATGCGGTTGTAAGATTGCACCGGCTGTGTTAGATGAAATTTTAAAAGGCAATGAAAGTCATAAAGAGTATCCGAATTTATTGGTGGGGAATGCCACACGTGACGACGCAGCGGTTTTAGAGATTGGAAATGGATTTGCATTAATCAGCACCACCGATTTTTTTATGCCTATTGTAGATGATCCCTACGACTTCGGTAGAATTGCTGCTACGAATGCTATTTCTGACATCTATGCAATGGGTGGACAACCGAACTTAGCCATTGCCATTCTCGGGTGGCCCATCGACAAATTAGCTCCTGAAATTGCAGCAAAAGTGATTTCAGGAGGAAGAAGTGTTTGTGAAGCAGCTAATATTCCTTTGGCTGGTGGACATAGCATTGACAGTCCGGAACCTATTTTTGGATTGGCTGTGAATGGAATTATTCAATCCAAACATTTACTGCGGAATGATACTGCACAAGAGGGAGACCTTCTTTTTTTAACGAAACCATTGGGCGTAGGAATTATCACTACTGCCGAAAAGATGGGCAAGGCGCAACCCGTAGATATGCAGCATGCTATCAATTCCATGACTACTTTAAATAAAATCGGAGCACAGTTAGCAGGATTTGAAGGTGTACATGCACTCACCGACGTTACTGGCTTTGGTTTATTTGGACATTTACTAGAGATGGCTCGAGGAAGTGGATTGGCTGCACAGCTCGATTTAAATGCAATTCCTGAATTAGAAAATTTAGATGTTTACATGGATCAGTTCACGATCCCAGCCATCACCTATAGAAACTGGAATAGCTACGGACATTTAATTCAAGAGCCAGGAGCGCGTGAATTGCATTTAGGATGTGATCCGCAAACAAGTGGGGGATTGTTGATTGCTATTGATGAGAAAAATGTAGATGCGCTTTTGGA